>CAJFUA010000055.1 GCA_904420085.1 uncultured Eubacterium sp.
AATCCTCCTGAATTAATATTTATTTTAACATTAATCCAAGAGGATATATACAACTATCTAGTTTACACAAAATTTTTTACAGTCTCTTTTAATAACCTAATATGTTCTATCATTATTTCATCTGCTTCATTTCTTCTTCCACCTTTTGGCAGACGAAAATAAAATTGTGTTCCCTCTCCAATTTTACTTTCTACTCCTATTGTTCCTCCATGTATGTCGATAATCCATCTCACCATGGACAGACCCAGACCTGTTCCCTCGCTGCTACGGCTTTTATCTGCCCTGTAAAACCTGTTCCAAATCTTTTGAAGATGCTCTTCGGCAATTCCTATACCATCATCAGAAACCTTTCCTATCACACGGTCTTTTTCTGTATATGCCTCAACAAATACATTTCCACCTTTCCGCCCATATGCGATTGCGTTGTCAATCAGATTCATTGCCATACGCATAAGCAATGTTTGTTCTCCATGGACCATAAGGTTTTCTTCAATATTTGTATTGATGACAATTGATTTTTTATCTGCTTCTATTTGCATTTCCTCTGAAACCATCTGCAGTAACATTCCCAAATCAATGTCTTCAAATGTATTCGTATCAATTGTCTTTTCTTCCCTTGTCATAAATAAAAGCTGAGATACCAGTTTTGACATTTTTCTGCTCTGATGGAGTATTATTTCAATATCTTTTTTATGTTCTTCTGACAGTTTATCCCCGCTTAAAAGATCTTCGCATCGGGAAATCATAATTGCCAGCGGCGTTCTCAGTTCATGGGACACATCCGACGTAAATTGCTTTTCATTTTCAAATGACTGTTGAAGCCTCTCAAACATTTCATTAAAACTGTTTGTCAGATGCCGCACTTCCGCCTCTAATTTCTTCTCCGGAAGACGTTTTGATAAATCTCTTCCACCGCTTATAATATCTGCCGCATTACATATCTCATCCACCGGTTTTAAAGTCTTTTTAATCATGAAATAGCCCACCATGCCAATGAGTAAGATTAATACCGGGAAAGCGATAACGGATATGATTATGGTTACTCTCATAAAATTTTCTATATTACTGATGGATGTAGTCCCTCTGATCCACAAAGTTTTTCCACTGCTATATTCACACAGATAATCATACACCATCCAGCCTTTTCCATCTGCTTTGATGTTTCTGGTACGATTTGCCCACAATACTGTATTTTCCGGAAAATCAGCCGGTAAATTTCCATGAATCCGTGTTCCTGTCTCATCATATATACAGAAGCTGACTCCCTCGTAATAAAAATCAGTATCTCCGTCCAGATAATAGGTATCGTCAGCAAAAGTGATGTTCTCCAAAAAGCCGGTGACTGCTCCATGAATTTCCTCTTCTGTCACTGATAATTCAGTCTCGTTTAACATGCTTATCATTGCAGCAAACATGAATCCCAATATGACAGCAAGAATCCCTGTATACCACAAAGTCACCTTCCATTTTATCGACAATTTTTTCATTTTAATCACCATTCCGTTATATCAACATCATAAATAATAATTATATAATTCCATACGATTTTCTTTTAATCGTCTTTCCTCAGCACATATCCCAGTCCCCGTACTGTGTGAATGAATTTCTGCTCAAATCCGTCATCAATTTTCTTTCTCAAATATCTGATATACACATCCACCACATTGGAGCCGCCTTCAAAATCATAATCCCACACATTCTCCTCTATCTGTTTTCGTGAAAGCACAATATTGGGGTTTCGCATCAGATATTCCAATATCATAAATTCTTTTCCGGACAGAATAATCTCTCTTTCATCCCGCCATACTTTCTTCATATCTCTATCCAAAACCAGATTCTCAAAAACAATCCTGTTTGTTGTAAACTGCGGCTTTCTGCGCATCATAACCCGTATTCTGGCCACAAGTTCCTCAAACGCAAAGGGTTTCACCATATAGTCGTCTGCTCCCAAATCAAGCCCTTTTACCCTGTCTTCTATTGCATCTCTTGCAGTCAGCATCAATACTGGTGTCTGATTTCCACGCTCCCTGATTTCTTTCAAAATCTCCAGTCCGTCCTTTCCCGGAAGCATAATATCTAATATAATACCATCATATTCCACCATATCCATGTACTCCATTGCTTCAATGCCGTCTCCACAGGAATCCACGCTATAATGCTCACCTTTCAATCTCTTTTTTAATATTTCTCTTAAATTTTCCTCATCTTCTACAATTAATAACCTCATATATGTATTGTATCATCAATGGCAGATAAAACAAAACTTTTTTATTTTAGATTTTTTAATTTTATTTTAATGTTTGGAAATTAATATAAAGATAACAAAGTTAATCATGAAAATTTATTCATTAAAAGGAGGACGACATGAAGAAAACCTTATTACTTACAACATTAATTTTCCTATTCGCATTTACGGGTACGGGTTGTTCTGATGATAACACCGATATGCAAGACGCAACGCAGAATATTAATTTAAATCATCAGACAGAATCTGGCAGCTTGACTGATTCCGTGAATCCGGCAACAGATTATGAAACCACATCCGGAATTGAAAACACAACGAATATCAATTCTCAAAACGGCAATACTGCGGAGGATAACTATGATTTTTCCTCCTATGAGGAAGCCATTAATCAAATCACAAAAAGTGTCAATGATGCACAGTATGGTTCCGACGCACAAACGAATCAGAATACCTTTTACACTCTCAAAAAGCAGATTGACCGTATTGAAAACGATTTAGATCTTCTTGAAGACACTTTTGAGTATGATTATGAATCCGGAAAACTTTCATTTAATCATTACAGAACACGGAAACTTACACTGGAGCAGTTGGAGGACAAACTGGAATTTGCCGAGGAAGCTTTGGAAAATAAGTTCCATATGGATGACTAAAATATTGCCAGACAAAAACCACAAATAAAAAGTCAGACTGACTTTTTATAAATTTTAAAATATCAGGTTTAAAAAACAGATAGCGAAAGAAAGGAGTTTTGAACTATGAAAAAGAAAATCAGTATTTTTTTGTCACTCGTATTTATTTTATCCGCAGTTTTTTCCCAGATGACACTTGCGGATTACGACCCGAAACCAACCAATATTATCAGACTCAATTATTCTTCCCGTACCGTTAATATCGGTAAAAAATTTGAACTTCGTGCCTTTGCTGTTCCATACGACTACGAAGATGAATTCCTTCGCTGGACAACCAGCAACAGAAGGGTGGTGGCCTTTGAGGACAGCGACAGAACCGGCGATGAAATGGATTTTGTTGCAAAAAAAGCCGGAAGAGCAACCATCACATGCTACATTCCGGGTACAAAAATCAAAAAAACGTGTAGAATTACAGTGAAAGCCGGAGGGAAGGCAAAAATCAAAGTGGAAGACACTCATATGGATATAGACATTGGCGAATGGGAAAATATTGGTGCAAAACTTGTTGGCGGAAGCTATAAAAACAGAAAACTTTCCTATCGCATATCAAACAAAAATATTATTAGAGTAAGAAGAGGACGCGTTTATGGAAAATGGCCTGGTTATGCAAAGATTACAATCCGTTCTAAAGCAAACAAAAAGATTAAAAAAATTGTTCATGTTTATGTAGGGAGAGATTAAAAAATGGCGCCCGACGGCAATATACCGTCGGGGCGCTGTAATTATGTAGTTAATTATCTGCTATATTTTCTTCTTTTGTCATAAAGGAATGTACCACTCATTCCTGCCACACTCACACCTAAAAACAGAAGCCAGAGTGTCAAATTGCCATCATAGCCTGTTTTTGGACTGGTGGTTGCATTGTTATTCTGCGAAGCCGTTGTCGTCTCTTCGGTTGTTGTTTCTGTGGTCTCATCCGTAGTCTCGGTCGGTTCCTCTATTACAGTCATTTCCTTTGTTTCAGTGGTCTCCACTGAATTTGTAATTTCAGTAATATCAGATGTCTCTGCCACAGTCAAAGAGTTGGAGTTTTATTTTCATTTAAACTGCTCTTTTATATCAGAATAAGTGATAGGGAAGCGTCATCCCTTACACTCAATGACTTTGATTCTAATATACACAAATTAAGTATAAATAAAGCAGCCTTACTACCGTGAACAAAAAACAATTTATACAAGCGACAAAAAACAGCCAAGAGCGTGCGAAAAATTACTCTTCCCGACTTCATATATGATAACGTTAGAAATACTTGCGGGAACTAAACAAAATGGTACGCTTTTAGTACGATTAAACAAAAAAACCACTACAACCCTTAGTTTATGGGCTATAGTGGTTTTATCATCTTAATTATTCAATAATTGTAGCAACCTTACCTGAACCTACTGTTCTACCACCTTCACGGAGCTTATTGACTTTTTTTCTTAATTTTCTACTTATCAAACCGCCTGTTTATAGGCTTTTTCTATATCTTATATCGTCACTATTTTTAGTTTCCGAAATATTTGACGACACTTTGACGACACTTTTAGTATATAACAAAACTACGCTAACCGCCACAATTAAAATGACATAGTTTCTTTTCAATCATCATTCTTTTGAATCATCTTCTTCACTTCCCTGTCGAAATCCGATTCAATAACTTGAGTTCTATTAAAAATCTGGTATTCCTGTTCAGCCTTATCATTTGCCATCTTTCTCGAAATCTTTCCCCTATCAGGTAAAATCTCATACCTTCTAAATGCCAAAAATTCATTTATGCTTGCCGCGAATTCTTCCATCGTAAATGTATTTTCACGTTCAATCAAATCTTCTATGTAGTCAAAATAACCTGTCACCGCACGCTCCAAACTACGAATTTGCTTTTCATCCAAATAGTTTTTTGCAATAGTTACATCTGATTTCAATACCCGACCATCAGGAGCATTCTTCCATGTAGTAAGCCCCATATGATCCTTTGTATGGTCTGCACTATAATAAACAATTTCTGCTGCTGTCTGTCCCGAAATTGCATAATGGAATTTATTCTGCACCATTGCATAAAACTGATGTGTAATCTCCGCATTTTTATCATAATCAATGCTACACTCAGCAAAAATATCCGTAATCTGTTGCCAGATTCTTCTTTCGCTCGCACGAATAGAACGAACTCTTTCGAGTAATTCTTTAAAATAATCTTTACCAAATGCAGTCTTTCCCTGTTTTAATCGTTCATCATCCAGCACAAATCCTTTTGTCATATACTCCTTTAAAACGTTTGTTGCCCAAATACGAAAATGAGTAGCTTGAATAGAATTCACTCTGTAGCCTACGGAAATGATTGCATCTAAATTATAAAAATTAGTAGAATTAGATTGGGTTTTTCCCTCTATTGCTCCATGTTGAGTGGTTGTTGCAATTTTTGCAACAACCACTTCTTCATCCAATTCACCTGTTTCAAAAATATTCGCAAGATGACGACTAATGCCTGATTTATCTATTCCAAACAATTCCGCCATTGCTTTCTGCGTCAACCAAATTGAATCATCTTTAATTAAAGCATTAATGGAAATATCTTCCTTTTCTGTTTTATAAAGTAAAAATGGAAATTCTTTCATTTGTCAAACTCCTCTAATACAATAAATGGCGGGGAGCCTCCCCGCCGATTAGGTTGGACCTGGGTCTTTCGACCAGCCCACATATGCAACACTTGTTACACTTACATTGTATGATTATATTAACATAATTGTTTACCAAATTCAAGATTATAGTTGATCGTTGCTTATTCTCTAATCAATTCTTCTGCATCTGATATATTTCTAACTTTGGACATTGCAAATCCCAAAACTTTCGGCTGATATTTAATTATTAATCTGTCTGCATCCGCCTTATTCACTATTAACCTCCTACGATAAACAAACGTGCACTTTTTTGTTTTTCAATTATATAGTGTCGCTTAGGTTCAATATGGTTGGGTAAAAATTTAGTAGTGTTGAAAACAACACTACCGAATCATTACTACAATTTATTATTATCACCGACTCTTATAAGCTCTTGGCTTTCTAAACTTTCCTAAATCTTCATTCTCACGATACTTTCGGATAACATCTATATCAAATTCAGCGTAGACGATTCCTTCAAAGAATTCCTCTGCCACAATAATTGTATTATCTAACACTTCCCCATTTTCGCCCCAGACCATTGGATTAAACGCTGCGGAACGTCCCATTCCTGGTGCAGGAGGATTAGCCATAGCCACGCCAACCATATTCTCCATTGCACGTACAGATAGTTCTTTTAGTCGTGGCTCCATGCCACCGCAACAGTTTGGATTAAAAATAATTTCTGCTCCCTGAAGCATCAATTCCCTAGCACTTTCCGGATACTCGCGGTCGTAACATATCATTACACCTATATTTACCCCATCAAACTTGCAGACTTTAAATTCCTGCCCACTTTCCAAATATCTTTCCCAATCAAAATCACAAGTATGAACTTTGGAGTATTTCAGAATAATATCTCCATTTCTATCAATAATAAACGCCGTATTCTGTGGGTACTTCTCGCCTTTTGTAAAAGCTGTAATAACCACACCTATTTGCAATTCTTTCGCTAGTTTTCTGATTTGAAGCACGTGTTCTTCCTCTTCCGTTACCGCACTATTACACCAACCGATAAACTCAGAATCATTCTCCAGCTCTTCTAGCGGAAGTAATTCTTCCACAATATCCGGACAGCAATACGCTGTCAAAAAGCATTCCGGGAACAACACAATACCTGCTCCTGATTTCTTAGCTTCTTTTATATATTTCATAGCCACTTTGGTATTGAAATCGATGTTCGGCTCGTTGGCGTCATATTGTACCATTGCTACTTTTAATTTCATTTGTTGCCTCCTATCTGTTTATATTTTTCCACATTATTATTGCTATTTTATTTTTGTTTTTTTCTTTATCTATGCTTCGCTATTTGATACTGTCTTTAAATACTTTTCTATCAACTTAGGTTGTATCAGCGGATATGTCCATTCGCTTGGCAATTCATCAAACAAAACAACTTTCTCCATCTCACTGTCCAGTTCATCATCAAACTTATTTATCTCAGCATAATAAAGCATCCCAAACATTTCCTCTCCAGTATCATTTACACGATTCTTTCCAGTAACCGAATAAACACATACAGGTTCTATTGTAAAATCAACAGCGCCAGTTTCTTCTTGCAATTCTCTTCTTGCTGTCATATCAATTTGTTCTCCGCTTTCACGATGACCACCTGGAACTTCATACGTATCTCTTTCTTTATGCTTGCAGAATACCCATTTCCCATTTGATTTGGAAATAATTACTGCAAACTTCAATAATTTATCATCAACTTTGTCATAAAACTGTACTTTCATATTTCTACTCTGTTCTCCGTTTCTTTACTCCATACGCCGTAAATAAAATTCCTATCTCAAACCCAAATTTGTCTGCTGCTTCTCCTAACTCGTTATCATCCTTATTAAGACTTCTATAATCGAATTTCTTTTCAAATATGATTTCAAATCCGCTTTCAATAAATCTGTCATGCCATGAAGTTTGCTTTTCTGTAAAACAATTCCAAGGTTGCTGATTCATTTTCTCAAATAATTTTAAGATATTAGGTATGTCATTCCACTCCGATTCTATCGTAAAAAACATTCCATTATCGGCAAGAGTTCTATGTATCTCTGCCAACGCTTTTTTATACCCAATGTTTCCTTTTCTAGTATTTGAAAGCCCTATAAAACTACTATATGCAGGAACCGAATTATCTTTAAACGGAATATCAAATACAGAAAACTGTGTAAATTCGAGTTCGTTAATCTGACTTTTGGACTCTAAATATCTCTTCCATTCTTTCATAACCATCAGGTTTGCATCAGATGCAACACACGGAAATGAACTATCAATTTTCTTTAGTGAAGGAATCAAACCCATACCCGGACCACTTGCCAAATCAACTACAAACTGCCCTTCTCTAATAATCTTATTTAGTAAATCTCTTGATACTTTATTCTCTAAAAAGTAATTATCGTTCCAATTTTTTTCAAAGCAACCGTTTCTCCAAATCTCAACATCTGAATCATCAAAACAATCACCGTCCTCTATATTTCCAAATATATAAATGTCATCTTCTATACTTGACGGTTGTTTTTCTAAAAGATTCTCTATCATCCTCTTGTCCTTTCACTAAATTTTCTGTCTAAACAAATAAAAATCAATCCTATTTCAGTTCCTCAATCCAAGTGCCATCTATCTTTCTAAAGAAGTACTCACTCAAATCATCATTTTCAAAAACTTCAAGCATCTTTTCCATGCCATAAGCAAACTTGCTTTTATCTATTTCGTCCAAGGAAACCCAATATACTTTTCCCTCATCCGACGATTTAACTTCACCATTAAATTGATTTGTTTTGTATAGTAAAACTACATATCTTGTACCGTTATCATTAATCCAATCTTTAATTCCACATAATTGTGGAGCTGATATCTTTAACCCAGTCTCCTCCAAAACTTCTCTTATCACTGCATCTGTAAATGATTCCCCCTTTTCAACATGACCTCCGGGAAAAGTGATTCCCCTGTAATCATCATCAACTTTCTCTTGAACTAATACTTCCGAGTCATTGTAAATCATACACATATTCATCAATACAACTTCTTCAATTCTTGTCATTCTTATTTCCTTTCAATCTTACAGTGGATCTATATTATAAAAGTGGACACGATTTATAATTCTTTGTTACAATAAATCATACACAAAAAGGAGGTAATCATTATGTCTA
>CAJFUA010000056.1 GCA_904420085.1 uncultured Eubacterium sp.
AGGGAACAGGAGGTAGAAATCTTCTACCGCTTTATCGGCAAGATTGATTGAATGACACCAATATCTTTAACTATGTGATACCGGCGCTTCCATGCCGGACATAGACAAGATTATCCTGCTCAGTCGAATCTTTGAGACTTCTACCGATTATCTATTGAAAGATGATATAGATGAAGAAGATAACGATGAGAAAGACGAGGCTGAAGAAAAACAGTCTCATATTGATACAGAGGAGCCCACGGAAAGTTCTGAAAAAAAAGGAATGACAGAAAGCAGGGAAGAGAAAAGGACATTTGTGACAGGAACAGAAGTCAGAGAATATTTAGCGTTGATTAAATATGCGTCAAAGAAAATTGCACTGGGTGTGTTTTTATGTATCTTTTCTCCGGCGCCAATGATGTTCTTTTTGGCATTACAGATAGGAGGAAGTCTGCCGGTTACTGAGGATATGGCAGCAATTATTGGTGTATGCGTGCTTTTGCTTATTGTAGCAGCAGCGGTTTCCGTTTTTATCGTGACAGGACTCAGAATGAATAAATACGAATATATAGACAAAGAACTGATTGCATTGGACAGTGCCGTGGAAAGTGAACTGAGAGAAGAGGAGCAGCAATTTATGCCTGTCTTTGCCAGAAATATTGCTGTAGGTGTGGCATGCTGTATTATAGCCGTGGTGCCATTATTATTGGCAGCCATTACAGAGGAAAACAGAGCCATGGATAATGACTCCATAATCATTGCAATGGTGGGCGTGCTTTTGATTCTGGTAGGTGTTGGTGTATATCGGTTCGTCAGAGTGGGCATGGTAAAAGAAAGTTATGATAAACTTTTGGAGCAGGGAGATTACACGGCAGAGAAAAAGATGAGCATCAGGAAAAACGAAACTTTTTCAGGCGTATACTGGCTGGTTATAACCGCTATATATCTGGCATATAGTTTCACAACCATGAACTGGGAAAAGTCATGGATTATCTGGCCGGTGGCAGGGGTTCTGTTTGCCGCCATTACCCTGATTTTAGATGCAGTTAGAAATAATAAGCAGTAGGAGAAAAGCAGAGAAATGTACAATACAGTGATTTTTGATTTGGATGGAACATTGTTAAACACCATAGATGATTTGGCAGATGCAGTCAACTATGTTCAGGAAAAATATGGAATTGAAAAACACAGTGTGGATTTGGTAAGACAGCATGTGGGAAACGGCATACGGAAACTGATTGTCCGTTCTGTTCCTATGGGAGAACAAAATCCCAGATTCGAAGAAATCTTTGAATGTTTTAAAAACTATTATCAAAGTCATTGTCAGATAAAAACCACTGCTTATCCGGGAATTATGGAGCTGTTAAAGTCTCTCCATGATCACGGAGTCAAAATGGCGATTGTCTCCAATAAGGCACATTCTGCAGTAGAAGAATTAAATGAAATTTATTTTAAGGATTACATTTCGGTGGCGATTGGAGAAAATGAAGAGGCAGGCATTCAGAAAAAACCTGCCCCGGACAGCGTAAATCTTGCATTGAAACGGCTGAACAGCAGGAAGCCGGAGACAGTCTATGTGGGAGATTCGGAAGTAGATTATAAAACTGCAGTAAATTCAGAATTGGATTGTGTATTATGCAGTTGGGGTTTCCGGGACAGAGAACTGTTGGAAAGTTTTGCACCAATGGCGCTGATAGACAAACCGGAAGAATTAATGGAAATATTAAAAAAGTAAAAAGTTCGGTTTTTCCAAATTTATGACAAAGATTCAATAAAACCGCTCATCATCAATCAGTGAAAAGAAATGATTGAGAGAGCGGTTTTTTATGACTTGATTTTTAATCCGTCTGTAATTTTCGCATATGATAAAATTCTCCCTGCTTTTCCATAAGCTCTTCATAGGTGCCGAATTCAGTACAGCCGCCATTGCCGATAACGGCGATTTTGTCTGCGTTGCGAATAGTAGACAGCCGATGTGCAACAATAAATGTGGTTCTGGTACTGGCCATGTTTTCAATGGCAGTCTGGATTTGTTTTTCGGAGGTGCTGTCAAGGGCGGAAGTAGCTTCATCAAAAATAATTACTTTCGGGTTACGGACCAGCGCTCTGGCAATGGCAAGACGCTGTCTCTGACCGCCGGACAGTTTTCCGCCGTTTTCTCCAATCATCGTATCCAACCCTTCCGGCAGTTCGTTGACAAAATCCGAAAGGTTGGCTGACTGAATGGCATCCATTAACTGCTCCTCGGTTACATCCGGCATACCGTAAGTAATATTATCCCGGATGGAGCCGGAAAACAGGATGGTATTTTGGGGAACCACAGCCACAAAATCACGATAACTTCGCAGATTAATATCATTTAAATCATTTCCGTCCAAATAGATATGTCCGCCTATGGGCTTGATAAAACCAATTAATAAATTTAAGATGGTGGTTTTTCCGGCGCCGGATTCGCCTACCAGTGCAACGGTCTCTCCGGATTTCACGGAGAGATTAAACCGATATAAAATTTCTTTAGAGTCATCATAGTGGAAAGAAACATCTTTAAAGTCAAAGTTTCCCACAATATGATCCAGTTTTTTCTTTCCGGCATACTGCTCCACATCATCCGATAAAAGAATCTCACCAATGCTGGTAATGGATTCCGTACCACGAGCCATATTCGGTAAAATCATAATGATGGCTGCCACCTGATTTACAATGGTAGTGAAATAACTTTGATATGTGGCAATTTCACCCACAGAGATGATGCGCCGATAAGCCATGTATCCGGTAAAAGCAAGACACACAACTTGAAAAGCCTGAAACATACACCAGCTGACGGCGCCGAAGTTGGCGTGCATAATATCCAATTTATAGCCTTTGTGTGCCACGCCGTTCAGAAAACCACCCATCTTTTTAATCTCTTCGTTTTCCAGAGCATGAGCCCGGGTTACAGGGATTAATTCCACCATCTCAACCACTTTGGTGGAAGTCTCTTCCATCTGTTTACGAAATTCCCGGTTGGTTTTGCGGATGCCCTTTCGGAAGATACCAATCAGCGCTCCGGCAATAGGAACGGTCACAACAAAAAAGAAAAAGACCACCAGACTTTTTGAGACGGTAACAATCAGTGCTACAACAATATTTAACGTAATGGTCAGCATATTGGTAAATATCTGAGAAGACAGCTGCTGAACGGATTCCACATCACGGATGATTTTGGACTGAAGCCGTCCCGACTCATTTTCCTTGTGATAAGAGATGGAAAGCTGCTGCAGTTTTCTGACCAAAGAACTTCTCAAATGTGCTTCCACTGCACGGGTGGCAGTGCTTTGACACACATTAAATAAATAGTTCAGCGGAAAATTAAATGCAATCAGACCGATGATGACGGCAATGTTGACGGTAATTTCCATAGAGGAATGTGCGGCCGCATTTGTGGCAATGTTAATAATATTTCCCGTTACGATAGGAAGCACCCATACAGGACTGTTTTTCAGTACGAATAAAAAGCCAGCCAGAAAAAATCTCCAGTATGTACCTTTATATAATCGGAAAAATGTTCTTATAGGGTGTCCTTTGCTCTTATCAAAAATCTCTACATATTCATCTTCTTTTTCAACTGGGTTGTCTTCCACCCATTCTTCTTCTTTATAAAAAAATCCCATAATACATCACTCAATTCCACATGCTTTTTTTGCCAGTTTATCTGCTAACTCATTGTATGTATCCCCCGAATGTCCCTTTACTTTTTCAAAGGTGATGTTGACTTTCTGCTTTACCTTTTCGTAATGTTTTTTATAAGCGATAGTGCCGGCTTTGTTCGCCTTCCACGCTCCGGTACACCATTTGGCGATACCCATGTAATCATAATAAATTGTCAGATATTTGATATGATGTTCCACGGCATAGTCCATGGCCGCCATAGAACCGTAGATTTCTCCCGCAACGTTTCGCATGGACGCCAGATTTTCGTCATCAAATGATTTGTGGAAATGAAGTTCCTCTCCGTTATGAAACATGACAACGCCATAGCCAAAGACATTGGTTTCCTCATTAAAACTGCCGTCCACATAAGCCACGGCTTTTGTAGAACTGGAGAAAGGTTTCTCCGAATCGGAAGATGCCACATGTAAAGGGGCGGTAGTATTTTTTTGAGTCTGCCCGAAAGGTTCCATATTAAAAATACTCATCTGCGTGCCTTCCCATCCCATATAAGCATATGCATCAGATATATTTTTAAAACTCTTATAAACAGCTCCAGGAAAGCCTTCCACACTGGCTTTGCATTCTTCCCAGGTCTCAAAGATTCCGGTGGTTGCGCCAACTTTCACGGCATAATATTTCTTCGTCATAATTTCCTCCTGAACATATCAAAAATTTAATTGGATTTCTCTGACTTGTTCCACGGGTTATCTTTGTTTGTATCAGATGGATCCCAGTCTCTGTTTGGATTGTCCTTTTTTATCTTTTTTAACTTTGGCAGCCGGATAGGCGGCTGTTCATTTTCTTTATCATAGATAACAACTTTTGTTCCGTTCTCGCAATGTTCATAAATCCATTGAATATCTCCTGCCTGCAGCCGGATACAGCCTAAAGAAGCAGGTTTTCCCAATTTGTTGTACTCCCAGTATTCCAGGGAGTCATGGCTGCTGGTAATATATGGCACGGAATGAAGCATAATCGGTCCGTGTATACGGATGGCATACTGGGCATAGGTTCCGTCTACCATAATACGCCAGTCGTAACGTTCGGTCATTTCGAATCTGCCAAGAGGCGTGGAATCGACAGCTTTGCCGGTAGAACACCAGAAAGTTTTGTATGGTACTTTATACTTACCGGCATCATTTAACGTGTAGACAGTCACAAAGTTTTCGGCACGGTTTACTCGTATTTTAAAAGGAAGTTTGTCTTTATGCTTCTTCCTGATTTTACGAATGGATATTTTCGTAGTAGTTTCTTCTTCTCCGGAAACAGCCGTTGTCTCAGCGCCAATGGTGCTGGAAATGTTCTGTTCAGACATTGTCTCAGGTGTGCCTGCTGTGGAATTGTTCGTTGTTTCTTCAGTGGAAACGTTGGTGGCTGCGTTATCTTCTATAATGAAAACAAGGAATATCAGCACTAAAAGCGTAATAAAAATTCCCAGTCCGATTTGCTTTTTTTGTTTATCTATCATAAAAATTTCTCCGTAGTTTCTATAGTATCGCCGACAATATTTTTTCGACAAGTATTATTTTATAATTTAATGAAATGAATTGCAATAGAATAATATGGAATGACCGTCTTTATTGACGTGGGTATTTTCATTTGTTATTATTTAAGAGGAAATTTTCATTTTTATAAAGGAGTAGAGAATGGGATATACAAAACAGAAGATTTTAAATATGGCAGAAACAGAAGATGTGGAGTTTATCAGACTTCAGTTTACTGACCTGTTTGGAACATTGAAAAATGTAGCAATTACAAAAAGCCAGCTGGCAAAGGCATTAGATAATAAGATTATGTTTGACGGTTCCTCCATTGAGGGATTTGCAAGAATTGAAGAGTCAGACATGTATTTATATCCGGATTATGATACTTTTGAAATACTGCCGTTCCGCCCGCATCAGGGAAAGGTAGCCAGAATGATATGCGACGTGTATAAACCGGATGGCACACAGTTGGAAAACGACCCTAGATTTATATTAAAAAAAGTGCTAAAAGAAGCGGCGGATATGGGATATACCTTTAATGTGGGACCGGAGTGTGAGTTTTTCTTATTCCACACAGATGACAATGGAGGTCCTACGACGATTACCCATGAAAATGCAGGTTACTTTGATTTGGGACCAACAGATTTGGGTGAGAATGCCCGCCGTGACATTGTGTTAAATCTGGAAGAGATGGGATTTGAAGTGGAAGCTTCTCATCATGAGGTTGCTCCGGCACAGCATGAGATCAACTTTAAGTATGGAGAGGCATTGGAAACCGCTGACCGAATCATGACCTATAAACTGACCGTAAAAACCATTGCCAAGAGACACGGACTTTATGCTTCTTTTATGCCAAAACCAAAGTATGGTGCAGCCGGTTCCGGTATGCATATCAACATGTCCCTGTCTGATAAAGACGGCAATAATATATTTGCGGATACCAGTGACGAAAATGGACTGAGCAAAGAAGCATACAGCTTTATTGCAGGCATTATGGAACATATGAGAGCCATGTCAGCCATTACCAATCCGATTGTAAATTCCTATAAGAGACTGGTTCCGGGATATGAGGCACCGACGTATATTGCATGGTCTGCAACAAACAGAAGTCCTCTGATAAGAGTACCGGCAGCAAAAGGACCGGGAACCAGAATCGAGTTAAGATGTCCGGACTGTGCATGTAATCCGTATCTGGCATTTGCAGTATGTCTGGCGGCAGGACTGGACGGTATTAAGAGAGGTCTTACCCCTCCGGCAAGCGTACAGCAGGATATTTTTGAAATGACGGAAAATGAAAGATTAGAAGCAGGAATACAAAGCCTGCCAAGAAATCTTTATGAAGCGATCCATGAAATGAAAAAGTCAGAATTTATGAAAGATGTTCTTGGAGAGGAAGTATTTTATAAATATGCAACGGCAAAGCGGATGGAATGGAACGAATATACTTCCCAGGTTACCGATTGGGAAATTGACAGATATTTAGGCTCCATTTAGCGTAGGAGGCAAACTTGGCAGGAATTATAGTAGTATTTCCCAAAATAGAGGATAGCAAAACCATTCGGAGTTTGCTGGTCAGGAGCGGGTATGACAATGTGTTTCATTGCAGTACCGGCGCCAAGGCAATCACTCTGGCGGATTCTCTTGGAGAGGGAGTCATCATTTGTGGATACAGAATGCCGGATATGCCCTATACGGATATTCTTGATTATGTAGAAGGAAGGTTTGAGATGCTTCTGATAGCATCCAGGCAGAAACTTCTGGAAGATGAGACAGGGGTCGCAATGCTTGAAATGCCGATTAAGGTAAGAGACTTTTTGAATTCCATTGAGATGATGCAGAATAATATATTTGAAAAATTCAGCAGAAGAAAAAAGACTCCGCCCAAAAGAAGCGAAGAAGAGCAGAGCATTGTGGAAGAGGCAAAGGCAGTTCTGATGGAAAAAAATAATATGTCAGAAAATGAAGCCCACAGGTACGTGCAGAAGTCTGCCATGGACAGTGGCAGAACCATGGTGGATACTGCGGCTTCCATTCTGAAAATTATGTATAAAGAATAATTTTATAAATGAAAAATATGTTAAACTTTAGGAGGTACCAGAGATGTACAAAATTAATGAAAATTATTTAAAACTGCCCGGCAGTTATCTGTTTTCTAATATCGCAAAAAAGGTAGCGGCATTTAAACAGGAAAATCCGGACAAGGATGTAATCAGTCTGGGCATTGGTGACGTGACACAGCCCCTGTGTCCGGCAGTGATTGAAGCATTGCACAAGGCAGTGGATGAGATGGCAGACAGCGCCACATTTCACGGATACGCCCCGGATTTGGGCTATGAATTTCTGCGAAGCGCCATTCGGGAGAATGATTACAAAGCAAGAGGGGTGGATATTGCTCTGGATGAAATCTTTGTGAGTGACGGAGCAAAATCTGACTCGGGAAATATCGGTGATATTTTTGCAGAGAACAATCGGATTGCAGTGTGCGACCCGGTTTATCCGGTTTACGTGGACACCAATGCAATGTCCGGCAGAACCGGAGACTATATTCCGGAGCAGGAACGATGGAGTAATGTGATTTACATGCCGTGTACGAAGGAAAACAATTTTGCGCCACAGCTTCCGAAGGAAGCCCCGGACATGATTTATCTGTGTTTCCCGAATAACCCGACAGGTTCTACCATTACTAAGGCACAGCTGCAGGAGTGGGTAGACTATGCAAATAAAGTGGGAGCAGTCATTATTTATGATGCTGCTTACGAGGCATATATTTCTGAAGCGGATGTTCCGCACAGCATTTATGAGTGTGACGGTGCAAAAACATGCGCCATAGAACTGAAAAGTTTTTCCAAAAATGCAGGATTTACAGGAACCAGACTGGGTTACACGGTCATTCCGAAAGAACTGGAATCAAATGGTGTCAAATTAAATACCCTTTGGGCAAGAAGACATGGAACAAAATTTAATGGCGCTCCATACATTATCCAGAGAGCCGGAGAAGCTGTTTATTCAGAGGCAGGAAAAGCCCAGACCAAAGAACAGGTAGCTTATTACATGAATAATGCAAAAGTTATTCTGGACGGATTAAAGAGTGCAGGCTACAGCGTAAGCGGTGGAGTCAATGCACCGTATGTGTGGCTGGAGACGCCAAAGGGCATGTCTTCATGGGATTTCTTTGACTATCTGCTTACCAATGCAAATATCGTAGGTACGCCGGGTTCAGGATTCGGACCAAGCGGTGAAGGATATTTCCGACTGACGGCATTTGGCACATATGAGAATACGTTAAAGGCAATTGAGAGGATTAAGGCATTATAAGAGATTATGATAGAGGGATTTTTACGATGAATAATTTCGTGAAAATCTCTTTATCTTTATGGGTTGTCTGAAAACGCACACAGGACAGCAGACCGGTTTTATGTAAAAGGTCGAAATGTTTTTCGTGACATATTTTCAAAGTCTGTTATAATGTATAGGGAAAATTAGAAGAAAGGAGGAGCAGGGTGTTTAGAGAATTATTCAGCAGTAAAAATTCGGCTGCGGTATTTGTAGACTATGAACATTGGTATTATGGGTATAACAACATTTTTTCAATGAAGCCCAATGTGGAAGAATGGTTTAAAGAATTAAAAGAAGAATATAAGATAAAAAATATTACTTTTTTTGGCGACTTTCACGGAAGTCCTATTGAAAACGAATTACCGAGATTGGAAAAAATAACAAAGAATGTAGTGCATACATCCAGCACAAAAGATGGCGTAGATAAAGATTTTACTGATTTTATTATTTTAGATGCAATATACCGGGAAGCCGCAAAAAAGAAATCACCGGATGTCTATATTATATTTACCGGTGATGCACATTTTGATCTGGCAATCAAATATTTGAG
Organism: uncultured Eubacterium sp.; assembly: GCA_904420085.1. GTDB lineage: Bacteria > Bacillota > Clostridia > Lachnospirales > Lachnospiraceae > Eubacterium_G. Next base: position 9,040 of record CAJFUA010000056.1, read on the forward strand.
AGAACTGAGAAAAAAAGTAATTATATATGGCGTGAAACATTCCCTCAGCAATAAGCTGAAAGCTTCGGCCAATTCTTATGTGGAGATGCCAAGGTCCAATCAGGAAAGGCAGTACTATTATGACGCCATATTGGAGTCCTTGTATATTCTGAAGAAAAGACGGAAGATGGCTACATATTCCAAGACGGTAGAGAATGTGTCAGCCCACAGCGGAGTTTCAAGGGAACGTATTCAGGCGGCATTAAATGATTTAATGAACAACAAATATTTGAATATGACTGAGAAAAAGTATAAAGGCAGAAAACCAAAGATTCTCGAAGCGGACTGGAACCGACTAAGAGAAGACGGTCTTTGGGACAAATAAAAAACAGGCGACCTTTCTGTGATTATGAGAGGTCGTCTGTTTTTGGCTTATAGGAAACTTATCCGTATCCGTTATCTCATATTTCTGATTGCTTTCTTAAACTGGAACGTAAAAAGAATGACCGTAAAAGTGACGGCAATCACATCCGCAATAGGTTCTGCAAGATAGATGCCCGTAGTTTTGTCAGAGACCAGATGGGGCATCACGTAAATCAGCGGCAGCAGTAAAACAAATTTTCTGACAATGGCAACGGTAATGGCACATGTGGCGTATCCAATGGAGGTAAAAGTCATCTGGCAGGCAATCTGTATGCCCATCAGAAATAATCCTGCCACGTAAATCCGCAAAGCCTTTGTGGAAAATTCTGCCAAGGCGCCATTGGATGTAAATATGCTGACAAAAAAATGTGGGACAAGAATAACTGCTGTCCAGAGAACAATGGAATAAGTGAGACAGCATATCAGCAGCAGGCGGTAAATCTGTTTTACACGCTCTGCATTTTTGGCGCCAAAGTTGTAACTGATAATGGGTTGCGCCCCCTGTCCGATTCCCTGAAGGGGCAGCATGGCAAACTGCATGACACTGGTTAAAATCGTCATGGCACCCACGGCAATGTCCCCGCCATAACGCAGCAATGAAGAATTAAAGCAGACAGAGATAACACTTTCACTTGCCTGCATGATAAAAGTGGCCGCTCCAAGCGCAATACAGGGTAAAATCACTTTATAATGAATGGAGAAATTTCTCCTTTTTATTTTTAATATTGTCTTCCTTCCGCGCAGAAAGCAAAGAACCCAGAAACAGGAGAGTGCCTGGGAAATAATTGTCGCAAGAGCGGCGCCTCGGACGCCCATATGAAAACCATAAATCAATATGGGGTCAAGAATGATATTGACAACGGCACCGATAGCAACTGACAACATGGAAAATTTTGTAAATCCCTGTGCCGTGATAAAAGCATTCATGCCCAAAGTAAGTTGGACAAATAATGTACCAATGGCGTACACATTCAAGTAATCGGCAGCATATTGGATTGTATTTTCGCTGGCGCCGAAAACCAGCAGAAGATTCTCTCCAAAAATCAGTAGAACGGCAGTTAATACCAATGAGATGAAGAACTGCAATATAAAGCATTCACCTAAAATTTTTTCGGCAGTGTGAAAATCTTTTTTACCCATGGCGATAGAGGCTCTGGGAGCGCCGCCGGCACTGACAAAAGCCGCAAATGCCGATACAACCATAATAATAGGCAGACAAACGCCGACCCCTGTCATGGCAAGACTTCCTACCTGCGGTATATGACCGATAAAAATACGGTCCACAATGTTGTACAACATATTAATAATCTGTGCCACAATGGTGGGAACAGCCAGTTTAAAAAGTAATTTTCCGACAGGTTCCGTTCCGAGAAATGTCTTATTATTTTCCATGGTTCACCTTCAATTAAAATTCGCTGTATCCGTATCCGTTCACCAATGCTTCCACAGGCTGTCCGTTCTGACACATAGGGCAGTCATGCTGGGAATACGCCTCATAATTTGGAATATCATCTTTTCTGAATAATGCGTCAATCCGGTGCCCGTCAATGGAATCAACTGCACTGAATATGGCTGAGATTCCCTGAAGTTTTCCGCCATAATACTGAATGCATTCAATACTGTTGCGCACGGTTTTACCGGTGGTGGCAGATGCGAGCAGCAGTAATACGTTTCTGCCTGCCACTTCAGGCTTTAAGTTATCTCTGAAAATCATCTGACCGTTGGCATTAAATTCCGGCGTAACCACATAAATGGTTTTATGTGCATTCATGGATAAAACGCCGGCACGGCTCAATTCATTGGCAAGAAATGCGCCAATCACTTCACAGCCGTCCAAACATACAATGGTATCAATGGGTTTTCCCATCACATTGTAATAATCTTTCATGGCGATGGCAATACGTTCCGCTTCATTGGCACGGGTCTTCATCGTCGTCATATCCAGATAGTAATTCAAATGGGAATGCGTGGTTACAAAATGTCCCGGTATTACTTTAATGGCAATATTCGGGTCTTTTTTGGCATAATACTTTGTTATTCTGTTTGTAATCATACAAATGTCCTCCTTTTTCCATGTTGTATTTCCGCTCAAGTGAATACTATAATTATACATCATTCTGATTTTGTCAAGATTAGTTGACACATTTTCCTCAAGGATTTTGTATCCTATGCGGCTTCCTTCTGGGAATTATAGTATTGCTG
>CAJFUA010000057.1 GCA_904420085.1 uncultured Eubacterium sp.
AAGACGGACTGCGGCCGGACAGCATTGATGTTACGTTAAAAGCAGGTGACAGCGCCAAAGGCACATATAAAATTAAAAAAGAAGATGACTGGAAGCTTACGGTGGAAAATCTTCCAAAGTACAGTCAGGGAACAGAAATCACTTATACGTGGGAAGAAATCCCGGTAAACGGTTATGCGGCATCGATAAAACAGTCAGGATATAACACCGTGATAACCAACGTCCACTCTCCGGTGTATTCCATTCAGACAGAAATTGATAACGGGGTTATCACAAAGTCTGATACGGACGTGCCGAGAGGGGAGAGCAGAACGGTTACATGGACGCCGGGTACCGGACGGTACGTAAGCAAAGTAATGGTGGACGGTAAGGAAATCTATTCAGGAAATAAGGTAAGCGGATACCCTGTATCTTATGAATTTAAGGATGTAAAAGAGAATCATGAGATAACCGTACAAACGGAGCTGATTCCGGTCCTTACGATAGAGAAAAGCTCTGATAAGGATGTTTATAATGCGGATGAAAATATCATGTATACACTGAAGGTAAAACAGACAGTGGAGGGGGCAAAGGCAACCAATGTAGTGATTAAGGATGCCTTTGATACGGACGGACTCCGGATGGAAATGGAAACGGCTGCCTGCAGCAAGGATAGTGCCAGGATTCAAAGAAATGAAAAAGGATTTACGGTTTTGCTTGATGAGCTTTCCTTTGGGGAAACCGTAACCGTCACGGCTACAGGAATTGTCCTTAAGGAACATTTATCAGAGGGAGAGATATTAAACACGGCATCCGTAAAAAGCGACCAGACAGAGGAAGTTTCTGCCGGAAAGGAAGTAGAAATCAACTATAACATCATTACATACGTGGATAACGGCACCATCGATTCCTCCATGACGAATGTAAAATATGGGGAAACAAGGACAGTCAATTACCGGCCGGATGAGGGATGTTATCTGGAAAATGTAAGGATTGACGGAAAAGATATGGATATAGAACAGTACGGGAGTGCTTATACATTTTCAGATGTAAAAGACAACCACCTGGTTGAAGTAAAGTATCTTCCCTATTTAAAAGCTGTGGGAAAAATCGATTACGGAACCATTACGGATAAGGTTACGGATATAAAAGCCGGGGAAAGCCATACCATTTCATGGAAGCCGGAAGAAGGAAGATATGTATCAAGGGTCCTTATTAATGATGACATTTACTATGAAGGAAATGCGGAAATGGATTATCCCACATCCTATGAAGCTAAGCAGATGGAGGAGGATGTGGAAGTGATTGTGGAAACAGAGCCGGTTCCGGTTGAGAGTGAAACTCCGAAAGAGGAGGAAACAACGATTGAATCCCAAATAGGAGAGGCATTCAGTACGTTTGTGACCGAAACCACAACAGAAGAACAGGCGGAAATGGTTAAGAATCAGACAATGGAGGTACAGTACACTTCTCCGCAGACAGGCGGAAAGGCTCTAAGACCGTGGCTTCTCATGCTGCTGGCATTACCGGCAGTAGGAATCGCAGTGGTTACCGGCATAAAGGAGAGGAAAAAGAGTGAAGATAAAAAAACATCTGAATAAAATCCTTGTACTCAGTCTGATTTGTTTTCTAAGCCTGGCTGGGACACACATTCTGCCGGACAGGGAGGAAACAGTACAGAGTAATACAGTCCGGGAACATGAAACAGGCTTTAGCGATATTCCTGAGTATCAGGGAAAACCGTATACTGTTTTAAATGACAACAGGCCGGAGTTTTCAGAGGAAGAAATCACGGAAACTTCTTTTGAGCATTACAGCAGTCTGGACAGCCTTGGACGATGCCGTGCAGCTCTTGCGTGTGTAGGTATAGACATTATGCCCACAGAGGAGAGAGGAAGCATCGGAATGATAAAACCCTCCGGGTGGCATACGGTAAAGTATGATTTTGTTGACGGAAAATACTTATATAACCGCTGCCACCTGATTGGTTATCAGCTTACCGGGGAGAATGCAAACGAAAAGAACCTGATTACCGGAACCCGGTACATGAACGTGGACGGCATGCTGCCATTCGAAAACATGGTGGCGGATTATGTGACGGAAACAGAAAACCATGTCATGTACAGGGTAACTCCGGTGTATCAGGATAACAACCTGGTAGCATCCGGAGTACAGATGGAGGGCTATTCTGTGGAAGATCAGGGAAAGGGAGTATCCTTTAACGTTTACTGCTACAATGTGCAGCCGGAGATCACAATTGATTACCGGACGGGATACAGCAGTTTGGATGATTAGATAAAAAAAGGAGCATTTTATGAAATTTAAAAGCAGAGTATTTTTCTTTTTATTGGTGTGTTCAATCTCCTTTCAAACAGCCACACCGGTATTTGCGGCCGGTGTGGTAACAAAGGAAAAAACATACACATCAACACAAAAAGATGAGGAATATACATTTAAGACAAACATAACGGTGGACGGCAGGAAATATAAAATGGCAGATACCATATATGAAATTGTCAGTGAAGAACCGGAAATGGAAACTGAAACGGTATCTTATGTAAAAAAGAAAACATTAGACAAGGAAAAGTCTTATACGCCAAAAGATAGCATTACAAAAGACGGCGTTATATACCGGCTGCAGCATACGGATAAGAGTGAAGTTACCCTGGAAGAGGCGTATACACAAAACGTCACAGGGTATACGGATTATTCTGATGAAGAAGCTGCAGGGAAAGCGCCGCTTACGAAAAATGTAACGGTTGTCAATCAAAAAACGAAAAAGCAGGAAACCGTACAGTGTGATTTCTACGGAATATCCACACTGCCGCCGGAGTGGGAATACAATACGGTCAATATTACATTTGAATCTTATAACAGCCAGTATTTTTCATGGCAGGGATTATTGGTAGAAAAAAATATCTCCTCCCCGCTGTCCGGCTATGAAAAAGAGATTATTGAAAGCGTAGGCGGAAATACACAGGATTATCAGGTGGAAAGCATCACATGGAAAGGAAAAGCCTATAAAAACAGCAAAGGGATCCTGTGCAGGGATGCAGCGGCACAAATCAAAAGAAAAATTAATCATTACAGGGTCACCTATAAAGGAGAAATCAGAGAAGACAGCAAAAAGGCTATTACCTATACAAGTACCTACAGCGGAACGAAAAGCACTCAGACAGGAAATACGGTTTATACAATCAAGGCAGCTGCTACATACGAAAAAGTGACAAATATGCTGGCAGTTGTGGCAGGTCTTACCGTAGGCGTATTATTATTTATCATTCTGGTTATTGGCATAATTTACCTCCTGAAAAAGAAACAGACAGGTAAAAATGCTTTCAAATAACACACATAAATCACAATGTATATCACGATTTCAGTAACTTTAAGGGACTTCCTTGTGTCTATTTATATGTAATAAAAATTATATATAAGGATAAGGAACAGCAGTACAGAAAAAAGGAGGTGAATAACAGATGGATAAACTGGCAGAGAACATAACCAATCTGACGGCGGCATTCCAACCTTATGCGGGAGTTTTTGCAGGAGCCTGTTTTCTTGTTATCGGATTGCTTTTGGTAATTCCGTCAGAAAAAAGCCATAAGATTGGAATCGCTGCGATTCCATGGACAATGGCAGGCGTGATATTAATTGTCGGATCCACATATTTAGGCAATTGGGCATATGAAAAGGTCAAATTTTAACTAACTGTAAAGGAGTGGAGGTAACTACGGATGGATAAAAAAATTCCCGACAGGGTAATGAGAATAGAAAGGTTTCTTAGCAAAAATCAGGTAATAGCAGTCTGTATTGTTTTAGTAGATTTGCTATTGTTTGCCATTATCAACTATTTTCTGAACGGACTGAATTACATACCTGATATGATAAGGGACCTTGACCATCCGTTAAGATACTGGGGACCTAAAAATTTTCTTCCCTCTCCTTATTTGATCAGTGTAAATACAGCACTGTATGCAGTGATGTATATAAGCTATATCATAGCCTGTATTGTTATTGACATTACACTGGCATTAAAAATGAAAATAGCCTTTGATGAGAATGGCGTCAATATCAATCAGAAAGGCGACCAGAGATTTGCAACACTGGAAGAAATCAAAGAACAGTATAAGGAGATTGACGATAAAGATACACGTTATCCGGGGATGGGCGGGACGATTGTATCAAGAATGGGAAACAAACTGTACATCGAACGGACACCAACCAATACGCTGTATATCGGAATGACCCGGTCGGGTAAAGACCAGATTTACAATATTCCGGGACTGGATGTGATTTCCAGGGCAGAAAATCAGATGTCGATTATCGCAAATGATCCGAAACTGGAAGCTTATAAGGCATCAAAAAAAGTATTGGAAGAGAGAGGATATGACGTATATCTGTTAAACTGGGCTGACCCGCTTCATTCGGCCGGATTTAACCCTCTTGATTTGATTGTAAAAGCATGGGTTTCCGGCGATATTGCAGGAGCTGAATTACTGGCCCAGACTTATGCATATTCCATTTTCAATCCGGATGACCCGACATGTAACGACAAGTTCTGGGACAGTGCAGATGCATCCATACTGAATGCGCTGATTATTGCCCATATTGAGGATATGACCATGGCTGATTCTCTGGAAAACAGAAGAAACAGAATTATCCATAAAGAAAGACAGGAAAAGTATGCCAAACTCAAGGAAGAACAGAAAAAAGAAGCAGGAGAAAAATACAAGGAGGCCATAAGCAGAGGAGAGGATATTTATAGCAGCAATAAAATTTTATATATTCCTGATGACATAGTGTACATAGAAAGCAACAAAAATATCAGGAAGCTGAGTATGGCGATAATCGTATACACGTTTACTGAGCTGGTACGTATCAGGGATGAAGAAAATGAGGACATTACGGCTCTTGATTTATTCTTTAACAGAAGACCCGGATTTAACCGTGCCAAATTAAGGTATGCCACGGCAGAAGTGTCAGGGGATAGAACGAAAGGTTCTATTTTTGCAACAATGCTGGAAAAACTGGCTCCGTTTACCAACACAAATGTTGCTAAAATGATGGCGGAAAGCAGTTTTGACATTAAGGATATTGCTTATGGTAAAAAACCGGTTGCAGTATTTATGAGTGTTCCTGACTATGATAAGTCCCTGCATTTTCTATCCACCGTCTTTGTGCGGCAGGCCAATTTTATTTTTTCAAAAGAGGCAACAATGTCAAAAACCGGCCGGATACCAAGGCACGTTAAGTTCAGTTTAAATGAATGCGGAAACATGCCGGCTATTGAAAATTTAGAGGGACAGATTACAGTCGGACCGGGCAGAAATATGTCCTATGACCTGTATATTCAGGATTATCAGCAGTTGTATGACAGATATGAAAAAAATGCAAAAACAATCATGAGTAACTGCGGTAACCATGTGTATATATTGTCTAACGATTTTGATACGGCAGAGGCATTTTCCAAGGAACTGGGAAATGAAACCATTGTTGAAACCCAGCGTTCCGGGCAGAGATTTTCCCTGCACAAGCATTTTGTGGAAAGTCCGACGGAAAAACCAATCATGGATGCAAATCAGCTGATGGAACTGTTACCGGGAGAAACCGTCATAAAAAGGGTTATGATGAGGGAAGATTTGGATGGAAACAAGGTTCGGCCGAGACCCATTTTTAACTCCATTGAAAAGGGAAATCATTTTCTGTACGCATACGAATATCTGGATACATTTCCAAATCCGGACACAGTAGACCCGAAAGAATTAATTAAGGAAGACAGAAGCTATATTGACATTGAGGACAGGCTGTGGAATGTAATGACAAGCTTCAGGATGATCGAGATAGCAGAAAAAGAATATGAAGAAAAACATGGCAAAATCAGTTTTTCATCCATCGTAAAAAAGGAGAATACACCGGAAAAGAACACAAAGAAAAAGGAAAAAGATGCAAAGATTCCGGAAAAATTAAAAGATTTGCCAAACAAGGATGAAGTGCTAGAAATTGCATCCGAGATGCTTGGAACCGGAATCGATGAAAACATCAAAATTGAAGATTTTATAAAGCAGATAAATGGGTCAGATATCAACAAGGTCAATAAACAGGCACTTATAAGTCTGATACAAATAGGTAAAAAATAAGGAGCAAATCAATGCAGAAAACAACTGGAAAAAAGATAGGATACATTTTACTGTTTGCCATACTAATGCTTCCGGTAATATCTCTCATCAATGTTCAGGCAGCATTGAGCGAAGATGAATTAACGACCATGAAAGACGTGCTGGTCGATCATAATGAGCTGTTTAGAAAGAATGACATAGTCATGAGCGCATTCAGACAGGTAGGCTGGGGCATCACAAAATGGCTGGTCGGTCTTGCAGCCAGCGCAGCGGATCTGTTTGATACGTGCTTTGGTTTTATCGATTTTACAACATGGGGCAAAGTAAAAACATACATAAACAAATACAAAGTAGTATGGGGAGCAGTAATGTCATTATCACTGCTTGCCACGGGAATCATTCTGATGGTATGGCATGAAAAACGTCCTAAAATATTTGTAAATCTGGTTCTGGCCGTATTTGTTTTTTCATCCATGACATTTATGATTTCCAAAATGAATCAGTTTCTTGGTACAGACGTAAGGCAGGAAATTTTAGGTACAAATAATTCAGCAGGCGTTGTCTATGAAACACTGGGGGCAAATATTCATGATCTGGTGTATCTTGACAGAAAATACGGGCTGAAAAATCTGGATCAGAAAACCGGGGATGGCATGGTAAAAGCCAGGGCAACATATGACAAACTGACAAAACAGCAGATGAATGAAATTGATATTAATCAGATATTAAAACCGGATTTAGTTACATCTGATTCGAAATATCTTTCGGAATATGAATTAGTTGCATATCCAAACAATTATGTGGATGCACTTCAGGGGGGACAGAACAGTACAGTACCTGATTCCATCAAAGTGGGTGACAGTGTATATATTGCGCAGGAACTGTATGACGGCGTTGCATGGACGGATGCGTTTAACACTTATTATTTCCGTTACACGGTAAATTACTCAACTGCGATACTGACACTGCTATCCATGATTATCGTATATTTTCTTCTGTCATTTAAAGTGGTGAAAGTGATTTTTGAAAATGTAATAAAAGAAATTGTTACACTGGTGCAGTCAGCAAACATTACCCAGAACCAAAAGACGATCAAATGTCTGCAGGCTTTAAGGGACGGATATCTGGTGCTTCTTGTAACGCTGGTAACATTGAAAGTGTATCTGCTGGCAACGAAATATATTTCAACCACCATGCCCAATGTGCAGGGCTACAAAGGATGGATCATGCTGTTTATCGCATTTGCAGTAATTGAGGGACCGAGTATCATAACGCAGATTACAGGTATGGATGCCGGAGCTTCGGACGGTGGCAGCAAGATTATGAGCGCTTATTATGGAATGAGTGCAGCAACCAGTATTGCAAGAATGGCCGGCGGGCTTACCCGGAAAACGGCCGGCGGAGTTAAACATGCATTTACCAAAATGAAAAACGGCGCCGCCGGAAATGGCAATAAAGAAAGTATGGAGGCACTGAAGAATGCAACCGGAAAAGAGAAACAGGCCGGAAATGAAAGTATGAAAGGAAAACCGGGTGAAGGAGAAAAACAGAAGATGTCACAAATACAGAATCAGGGAGAAAAAAACAATCCGTCTGCACAAAGTGGAGAAAAATCAAATGTTCCGCCAAAAGAATCAAAAGACAGCGGTACAGGAGACAAAGAAAATAAAGAATTTAAAGATACAGCCGGAGAAAAACAGAATAAGATGCCGCAGATGAAGAACAATGCAGATAAGGTTACAAGACAGCCTGATGAGGCATCAGGGAAAAAGCCGGGCACTGTTTCAGGAAAAGATAAAAACAAAAGTGCTGACAAAATGGAAAAAATGAAAAAAGACTTATCCGGAAATTCCATGAAGAACAGCCTGCATAATGACAATGCAAATAAGGCGATGAATGCGTCGGCATCTTCCTTTAATCTTGAGGGCAGTAAGAGCAGCGAGATGGGGGAAATGAACAAGGCCGTGAACAAAAATAAAACAAAAGGAAAGGAGTAACAAGGGATGGAATATACATCAGGAGCAGTGGTTCAGGAATTAAGATCCGAAACCAAAGTATATAAGGGTATCATGCTTCAGGATTTTTTCTTCATCATTATCTATATGATGGCAGCTTATGTATTAAGAGAAATGGTTTCTCCGTCGTTAAGGGTTCTATATATGATATTTTCTGCCCTTACCGGATTATATCTTACTTCCAAAAGCAGAAGTAATCCGGGAAGACGACAATATGAGGCATTATTGTTATTTATAACAAAAGACAGGGCCGTATACAGACCGGTTATCAACTATTCACTGGCAACAGAAAGACAGAAAAAGGAGTTGGAGAATGAAAAGCAAAAATCTAAAAGATATTGAAATAAAAGAATTAAATCCGAATGGTTACTTTGTTCTGCAGGATGGAGAATTGCTGGAACTATTAAAAATAAGAGCAATAGATCTTAATTCGTTATCCACAGAGGAAAACGAATATATTGTCCTAAAATGGGCCAAGATACATAAATTAAATGCTCCGGACATTAAAGTCGTATGTATGAATTTTCCCTGCGATACCACAAGACAGCAGATATTTCTCGAAAGGAAAATGCAGAATACAAAAAATGAAATACACAGGGAAACATTATCTACGTATTTAGAGGAACTCCGGTGGCTGCAGCAAAATGATACCACAAGGAACTTTTATCTGATGACATTTGCCTCCTCTGATGAGGAAATGGATAATGCCGTCAGAAGATGGAAAGAAAATCTTGGAATCGGTAAAAATGGTCTGCTGAGCGAAGTGGATGTAACGGAAAAAATCGAAGTATACCACAATCTGCTCAATAAGGGAATTTTATTTCAGTAGTGAGGAAAAAACAATGTATATAAAACAGAAAAAAAATCTACATAAAATAAACAAAGAATCACTGACAGAGAGAATACAGCCGGTAGGAGGAATTGCTTTTAATGATGTGAAATACATAACCAGCGGGCTGGGATACGAAGCGTGTATTCATGTGTATGCGTTTCCCAAAACGGAGCTTCCTGATTTCTGGCTGCAGAAAATCTGTGATTTAAAAGATACGGTTGTAACGCTTGATATATCTACAGATAACATTGATGAAGCAAAAAAGAACATCAACAAATCCATTAAAGAGCAGAGTTTCCGCGTTCAGCAGGCGAAAGATTATGAGGAACTGTATGAAGCAAGCGAACGTCTTAAAGCATTACAACAGCTTCATGCGGAGGTAAATTCACTAAATGAAGTGATTAAACTAATGCACATCAGAATATTCTGTGCCGATACTTCTTGGACCATGCTGGAAGAAAAAACAAAAAAGATTATGACACAGCTGGAAGCCGATGGATTTCTGGCGGCGATATTTTTAAACGAGTGCGAGAATGAGTGGAAAAGCATATATCGTTCCTATACAAGACAGGCAAAGGAAAAACACACCATGTATGGCCAGCCGCTTACCGCCGGTGCCATAGCCATGGGAAATCCGTTCCACTTTTCGTCATTAGAGGATCCGTTGGGAACTTTCTTGGGAAAGACAGATACAAACGGAAATGTTATTTTTGATGAATTTTATAAGACAAAGGAGAGGCTTTACTACAATTTCTTTGTTACCGGTGAAATGGGAAGCGGAAAGTCCACGCTCCTAAAAAAGATATTTAAAAGAAATGCAGCCTTGGGAAATTTCCTTAGAACTTTTGATATCAAGGGTGAATTCATAAGGCTTACCAACGTATACGGCGGAAAAGTCATTAAGGGCGACGGCGGAGATGGAATCCTGAATCCTTTGGAAATTTTAAGAACCGGTGAAGGTGAGGAAAAGAAAAATGAAGATGTACTCTCCTTTACAAGAACAATCTCCAAACAGTCCATGATATACAAATTTCTTCGCGGAGGAGAGGCTACCAACAAGGAAATCAATATATATGAGGAACTTTTAAGGCAGCTTTATAAAGAGTTTGGATTTGAAATCAGGAATGGGGAGGCAGTAGGTCCAATGACCGGACTTCCATCCAAATCCTATCCGATTTATTCAGACGTTTTATCGTTTATAGAGAAGCGGATGAAAGAAATGGAGGAGGGAAGTTATAATGACATCCAGCAGGAAATCGTTCTGGAAGAATTGAAAAATCTACAGAATATATATTTAACAATCCAAAATCTTGTTACCAATTATGGCTACATTTTTAACGGACATACAACCATTAACAATATATCAGAAGAGCAGATTGTAACCTTTGATATTTCAGGATTAAAGAATCTAAAGGAAGAAATATTCGATGCACAGATTTTTAACCTGATTTCCCTCTGCTGGGACAATGCAGTTTCCAACGGAAACATCATGCAGAAAAAATATAACGAGGGAGAAATTGAATGGGAGGATATTATAAGATTCCTTATCCTGATTGATGAAAGCCATAGATGGCTGAACGCCAAGAAGATGTATGCGGTGGATCTGATTTTAATTTATTTAAGGGAAGCACGACAATACTTCGCAGGAATCGGTCTGGCAACACAGTCAATCAGGGATTATGTTCCGGATGATTCCACCGATTCAGGAATTGATAAATTAAAAACAATCTTTGAATTGACACAATATCAGTTTATCTTCCGGCAAAAATCCAACCTAAAGGAAAAGCTCAGAAAAGTATTTGACGGTATATTAACTTACCGGCAGATAGAGAATATTCCGCAGTTTGGTCAGGGACATGCCCTGTTATGTATTTCTTCGGAACAGAACCTGGAGTTTGATGTTTATCTCACGGATGAGGAAGAAGCAATCTTTACAGGTGGCGTATGATGGGGAATGCAAAAAAATTTCTTTTTAAGCATGCTTTCATCCTGGCTCTCTTGCTTTTTCTTGCAGCCTTTGCCGCATGTCTGATAGCAAGTGTTGCTTCATCGCTTGCAGCACTGCTTGGGGCATCCGGCGAAGAAGAATACGGCGAAAGATTTAACGAGGAAGAATTGGTCGGCGCCTATCCGCTGGATCAGGAGGTGCTGGCATTAAAAGACCAGGTTTTGGCAGAGCTTAAAAAGTATGGAAAAGAGCAGTACATATATCTGTATCTTGCAGTGATACAGCAGGAGAGCGGCGGACAGGGAGAGGATATTTTTCAATGCTCTGAAAGTCTTGGCAAGCCTCCAAACAGCATAAGCAGAAAAGAAAGCATCACACAGGGAGTAAAATATCTGTCAGGAATGCTTACGTCTGCAAAAGTAAGTGATCCCCTTGATCTATCAAGGATTAAAATTGCTCTCCAGGCATACAACTTTGGCGGAGGTTTTATCGAATTTGTCAAAAATAACGGAGATGAATGGAAACAGAAACTGGTATTCCAGTATGCTTACCAGAAAAGTGGCGGGGTTAGAAATCAGCCGCCGAAAGATGAACAGCTTGGCATGTGGAAATATGGTGACCAGTATTATACACAGCATGTACTGAGGTATTACATGGTTGAGGACAGTACAGCGGGAGAAACCGGTACAGTACAGGGAATTGAGCTGTCTAAGAGAATGTCATGGCTGTTCCCGATTGGAACTCCTACATCGCCGATAGTTATGGAGCAGTATCTTACATTTGTATCTGTTCCGGTATGTGATTTAAAAGGAGAAATAACATATGTGAATGTACGCTGCCACAAGAAATTGGCAAATTCCATCAAAAAATGTTTTGAGGAAATGGCAGCAATAAAATTTCCGGTTATTTATAACGGATGCTATGTCTGGAGGGCTATGAGCGGAAGCAGTAGCCAGTCCCACCATTCTTACGGAGTAGCAATTGACATTAATGCATCGGCAAACCAGCAATACACATCAGGGGACAAGAGCAGTCCGTACTATATAACTTCTGAAGTAGTACAGATATGGAAGTCCCAAGGGTTTTACTGGGGCGGTGACTGGGATGTGGCACATATAGATCCGATGCATTTTACATACACAAATCATTAATCACATAAGAAATATTATTGTTAAACAATAAGTTCTTAAATAAATTAAAAGGAGTAAAATCATGAAGAAAAAAGAACAGAAACCAAGAGATGAGGCCCAGTTTAAAAAGGAAACGAAAATGGGTGCAGTTTTTGTCGTAGTCGCTGTGATTATCATAGTGATACAGCTGGTAATCAACGTATTTTTTACAAAAGAGGAAAAGAAGCCTACGGCAGCTGCAGAACCAACTCAGAATGTCAGAGTGGTCAATCAGGAAGCAGTTACTTCGGCAGCACTTAGTGCTGCCGGGGAAACCGTCCCGGATGAGCACGGGGAACAAAAACAGGAGATTCAGTTAAAAGAATTAAATAAAGAGGTTTTAACCCTTTTGAATGCGAAAAAGACAAAGCTTAAAGAAATCATAACGGATTTTGCAGAAGAATACGGTTACGGCTATGCAGATTCAGCCGTTTATTACGGCCAGACGGTCATTAACCACGGGGATAACACTGTTACGTGCTCGTTTGCGTTTGACAATGGAGAAGAGGATATGAAAGACAGTATTAAGTTTGATATCAAATATTTCCGCGAAACTAAAACCTATCAGTGCGTGATGTGGTAAGGAGAGTTTAGGAATGGGTGCAAAAAACAGGAGTATCGTTGTGGAGAACTGTCCCATGGAGGATGGCATAATGGAAACAGGGGCAGAGGAAAATACCGGAAAAGAAATACATATACTGGCTGGGGGCAGTACAGATGAATCTTTCAAAGGAAACAGGTTTTTAAAAAGTGACATACAAAACATATTTGAGAAGAATAAAACCAGGGCAAAAATAAAAAGTAAGCACAAAGGAATGGAATTATGAAATATGAAAAAAAATCATCCGGAATAAACCTTAAATTTATCATTCCCATAGGGATTATTCTATGTGGGTATTTGTTTTTCTTTACGTCAAGATGGTGGATGCCTGTGGGAAGCAACGTATCATATCATACTGCACTTGGAACAACACAGAATTGGAACGACAGGGAAATAACACTCATCCGCTGGGATTACTGCGAAAAAGACCGCAGCATGGAAATTGAACTGGATATCCAGAATAATTCCTTTGACGGTATCAATACATATGTGGCCAGTGCAACTGATATTAATGAGGGATATATAGACATCGAAAAGATAGTGGAAGAACCGGATTGGGTTATCATTAAACTTAGCAACCTGCCGAAACGGTGGAGTGAAATTTCTTTAAGGCTTGGCATGAGCGAGGAGGATAACGATCCGTGCAAGGTATATACCAATATTGTGAAAGTTAACCAGGTGGATAAGTTAGGGAAAAACAGTATCAGTGAATACCGGATACAGCGCTTTAATATTGAAATAGAAAATTACAATCAGGAAATATCCCAAAAGGAACAGAATATTGAAAAAATAAAGAAAACAAATGAGAACATCCAGCAGGAAATTTTAAGGCTGGAAGAAAATAAAAAATACGAAACAGAACAGCAGATTGCTTCCACAGATGAAGTGATAAACAGTGCCAGGACGCAGCTGAATCTTAACAACGAATCCATTACGGAAAATGAAAAGGATATCACGGAAATTGAACAGAGGATAGGCAAGATACAAAAACAGATCGAGGAATTAAAAAATGGCGGATAAATCAGTTTTTTATCAGAAAATTAAAGAACAGGTAAAGATTGTGGATTTCGCTCTGGAAATCGGAAAAACACCGGTCAGACGGGGAAAATATTACACTTTAAAAGAAAATGACAGTGTCATGATAGATCCAGTCAGAAACTGTTTCTGGAGAAATTCCGTTCCGGGCAGAGGAAGCTCCATTGGAAAAGGTGGATCGGTCATTGATTTTGCACTGGAATTTACAGACTATTCCATGTATGACATCATATCCATGTTTTCACGCAGAATCATCTGGAATGATGCCTCCGGCCGGAAAACAGTCAATAATCAGAAAAGTCACAATCATAAAAAAGTATTTTCCGAGAAAACACTGATGCTTCCAAAACCGGATCAAAATATGCACAGGGTTTTTGCATACCTGATTCAGTCGCGCTGCATCAGCAGGCATATTGTCCAGGAATTTGTCAATCAGAAAATGCTGTATCAGGATGAAAACCATAACTGTGTTTTTGTAGGATATGACCTACACAATCAGGAAAAGCCGGTGTTTGCATGCAAAAGAGGAACGAACACATCGATTCCATTCCGCGGGGATGTTCCCGGGTGTGATTATGATAAGTGTTTTTATATCAATAATGATATGGACTGTTTAATCGTTGCGGAATCCGTCATCGATGTTATGAGTATCATGACACTTTTGGAAAAAGATTGGAAAAAGTATGACTATCTGGCGATTGGCGGCGTCGGCAAATGGCATTCCGTAAAAACATATCTGGCCGGAGGCAAAATTAAGACCGTCATAATAGCAACCGATTGTGACGAAAAAGGAATTGAAACGGCAAGAATCATCTGTTCATATATTCGGGAAAATTATCCGGACATACAACGAAAATGGTTTCTTCCGCCTCAAAACAAAGGTAAGGACTGGAATGATGTGATAAGGGAAAGGAGTAAAAAGAAATGATACTATTTGTCGGAAGTGAGGAATCAGGATATTTTGCTGAAGAAGAAGCGAAAGTATTGCATATGGATTTTTCCTATATCCATGAAAATACTCACATTGAAAAACATGCTGAAGAAATTTTAAAGTATGAAAACTGTCAGTACATTATATATGATATCGAACAGTATTTGGATGATTCCGGTGTCATTACAGAATGGATTTTAAAAATTCAGTCAGCAACCAATGCGAAAACAATCATCTATGCACCGGGTTACAATCCGCGAAGTGAAATTATATCAGGATTATACAATGCCGGAATTAAAAACTATATATTTTCTTCCTTTTTATCGGATAAAAAAGAGGACATGGAACGCTGCATAAACGGTTTTTATGAAAATTACGGGTACGAAAGCAGGGGAATATCCTTTGATGATGTGCCGGATAATGAAGAAATCGAAAAGGAAAAGCAAAAAATAATATCCAAATCAATCGGAGTGGCCGGAGCCATATCAAGAATGGGTACTACAACACAGTGTATCCAGCTTTGCAAATATATTCTGTACATGGGTTACAAACCAGCATATATCCAGTTGAATAATCACGGTTGGATTGAAAATCTTCTGGAAGCATATGCAGACGTAAAGCACGATGTGGAAATGGGAAAAGTGGAATATCTTGATGTGGACATGTTTTATAAAATTGACAAGATTCCGGAAGTATTACAGAGGGATTATGATTTTTTCATTTATGATTACGGCGTATATTCGGATCCAAGCTTCAGCAAGATTTCCTTTTTGGAAAAAGAAAGACAGATTTTTGTTGTGGGAAGCAAGCCGGGAGAATTTGACAGGACATATAACGTGATCAAGAGCAATTTTTTCAACAAGGTATATTATATTTTTAATTTTGTTCCGGAAACGGAGGAGAAAGATTTGCTGGAACTTATGGAGAATAAGGCAGAATATACTTTCTTTTCTCCGGAAATAAGAGATCCGTTTACGTATTCAAACTCCAAAATTTATCAGGAACTGCTCCCTATCAAATGCCAGAATAATGAAGAAAAGAAGAAGTTTTTCTTTGGGAAAAAAAGAAAAAAGGAAGTTAGGGGTCACGAATGACCCCTAAGTAAAAAATAAACAAATAAAAGGAGGAAACATAATGGATAAACAGGTTGAAAATCTACTGAAACTTTTAGATGAACTGGGAGCAGATTTTGATATGAATGAAGAATATGTGGATGAGCTTTCCAATGAGGACATAATTTACGACTGGGATGAGGTGATGTGATGCCAAACAAAACAAAAAATTCAACAAAAAAATTCAATAAAATGCGTGAGGCAATTATTCAGTCCTTTCTTGCCTGTTTAAAAGAAAATGAAATTCCCTGGCATAGGGAATGGTCAGTCAGCCAGATACCACTGAATGCGACTACAGGAACTCTATACAAAGGAGTGAATCATTTATGGCTTTCTTACATCCAGGAAATCAAAGGCTATAATGATCCAAGATGGTGTACATTTAACCAGGCAAATGCCAAAGGATGGAGCATAAAAGCGGGAGAAAAAGGTACAAAAATAGAGTTCTGGTCCTTATATGACAGAGAGGAAAAAGAAAAGATATCTGCAGAGGAAGCAGCGAGGAGAGGCAGCGAACTGGGACGGGATGAATATCTTGAAAGATTCCGGCCGATTTCCAGCGTGTATACTGTATTTAATGGAGAGCAGATAGAGGGAATTGAACCATATAAAGCTGAAGTACATGAGCTGAATCAAAGTGACTTAATGAGGGTAAAAAATACACTGATTACGAACATGGAACTGCATTATGAAGAAAAAGGCGACCAGGCATATTATTCACCGGCGCAGGATAAAGTCGTGCTGCCTGAAATGGAAAAATTTCAGAATGAATATGCATACATATCCACATTGCTGCATGAATGCGGACATGCCACAGGTGCAGCACACAGGCTGAACAGACAACTCCAGAATGATTTCGGCACGCCGGGTTATGCAAGGGAAGAACTGCGCGCAGAGATAGCTTCCGCATTCACCGCGCAGGTAACGGGAATACAGTTTATCCAGGATGAACATATGGAAAATCACAAAGCTTATATTCAGAACTGGATTCATGTACTGGAGAATAATCCAAATGAATTATTTGCCGCCATAAAAGAGGCAGAGAAGATTTCAGATTATTTAATTGAAAAAGGCGAATTTTTTAAAGAAAGAGAAGCAGTTTTTGAATTAGAAGTTGGAAATGCATACTTATATGTAAAAGAAGCAGAATCAGGATATGATTACACCTTTTATAATGCAGGTTTTATGTCACTAAAGCAGGGCGTTGTGGAAGACGTGTATGATCTGGAAACAGCAGCACAGAAAGCAATGGAAGATAATCAATTTGGAGATCTGGAAATATATAAAACAGACACAGATAAGTTTTTGGAACAGGTTGATGAAATCCGACGCGACAAAATGTACAAGGAAGTAATCAATCACATAAAAAAAGAAGAAATAGAAGATTTAGTCCTTAATTACGTAAAAGAACAGTTGAAAAACACAGAATATGATGTGAACATCACTGACGTGAAACAATATCACATAAAAGGAATGGAAGACAGCTCCGGTATTCATGTATTGCTGCAATACGAGGGAGAACTACCAGAAGCCGCAATGTCTGATCTGTTAAATTCAGAAAAATTTCAGATTGCCCAAATAGATGTAAACATAAAGCCTGTTCTTAAAGATGAATCGATAACCATTGAAGAAATAATACAAAAACTGGAACAGGGAACAGACAAACCGGTATCCCGTTATCAAAAATTTGTCCAGGAACACAAAAATAAAATCAATTCCTTAAAAACAGAAAAAGAAGTAATTGTCATCAATGCGTTTGCCGGACCCGGCGCCGGCAAGACGGTATCCTGTATGGATATCTGCTCAGAATTAAAGAAACGCGGATACAATGCGGAATATGTTCAGGAATACGCCAAAGAGCTTGTATATGACAAAAATTATGAACTGCTGGATGGAAGTGAAGCAAACCAGTTTAAGATATTAAAGGAACAGCTTCACAGAATGGACAGGCTATATGAAGAAACGGATTTCATTGTGACGGATTCACCCATTTTACTAAATGCCATCTATAACAACGAACCGTCCAAAGAATACCTTGACATGATTGATGAACTGTACACCCACTACAACAACTTTTCATACTTTGTACAGCGTGATGCATCTCATTTCCAGAAGGAGGGACGAATCCATAACTTACAGGAGAGTCAGCAGAAAGACGAAGAGATAAAAAGTATGCTTAGTGACCACGGCATATATTACGGAACTTATCCGCATAACAGAATCATGAAAGTTGCGGATAATTCCATTGTAACTTACAACAGGATTAATCAGGAAAAAATAAAATCAGACAAACAAAAAGGAACCCCGGATAATCTCCAGAATATTTCAGCAGATACGGCCAAAAAACTTTTCCTGGAGGAAATTGATGTTTATACAAAGAAAGACCAGAATACAATCAAAATTGAAAATCAGGATGACATTCAACAGGATTCGAATTACATGGCATCACAACAGGATGTAAAAGCATTTAGTGAGTATCAGGAAAAGATTCATATGGTAAAGGAGCTGGAAGACAACTTGGAGCTGCCACAGGAATTAAGAATAACAACTAAAGAAGGGGAATGCATCAGCAGAGAGCTTTTGAATGAAAAATACGAAGAAATGATGAAGGAGAAACAGCATAAGCCGGCATTGACTCGGACAGACAGGGAAAGGCAAATAAAAAAGCAGAAACAGACAGAAACAGCCCGTATTAAAAAACGGCCGGTGCTTGAACTGTAAACATGGATGAATTATTAACGACAAGACAATGTGCATATCTTTTAAACTGCACCAAGAGAAATATCGAAATGCTGATCCAAAAGAAGAAATTGAAATCAGTACGATCAAAAAAACGAATACTGGTGGAAAGTTCATCTCTTAAATGTGTTGTGTTTAAAGAGCTGAATGTGTATTCCAGATGTTATGTATTTTTAAGAGAAAGCAACAAAAAGGAATACTGGATCAGAAACAGACAGGATAATGATTATCCTGAAGATGTTCTGACAGTATCACAATGTGCCTTTTTATTGAGATGCAGCAAGCAGAACATATATGGAATGCTGCGGAAAAATATCCTGATTAAAGCGGAAGCAGACAGAGGAAAATATATGATTACAATACAAAGCCTGGAAGATTATATGGAACAAATCTATAAGAAATATGAGAGGGCAATTCAATATTTCAGCTGTCCGGATACATATTCCTACTGGCTTAATTCGGATATTAAAGAAAAGATGTATGAAACAGAACGGAACAGAACAGGAGAAGTCAATGAGTAAATTCAAAAAAGAACTGGTAAGCAAAGCAGAAAAAGAAATAGGACATTACGAAAAACAAAAGAGTATAAAATCCAAATATCATATAGAGGAAGACGAGGAGAAAATCGTTGTCGTAAAAAACAATATGATAAAGTATCTTTTTGTGATTGTACGTATCTTTTTTAATATTGTATTCTTCGTTCTGGCTGTTATCGGCATGGCTTCTTTAATATATCCCGGCACACGTTCCGAACTGATCAGGCAGTTGCATGATGTATATATGCAGCTCATCCGGTTACTGTTATAAAAAAAACAGCCACCGTGGAGGTGACTGTTTTAATGAATAATAACACGCAAAAAATAATTATTCATTTTAGTTTAATACCACACGGAATCAGATGTAATTTCAAAATGACACTAAGTAAAAATTACGGTCGTTTCCGAGTGATAAACATAAACACATTTTTAATTATATAATAGATATTATATTTGTCAATAGAAAGGAATAAAAGAATGAAATTACCTTTTTATATAATTCCAAAACTGAATAATCTGACAAATAGCGAAATGACATTATATTTGTGGTTGTGTGAGCGCAAAAACAGTTTCAAAATGATTAAAGGAGTCCGGGTAAGCGATTTGATGAATCTTATGTCAAAGCAATCATTTTACAATGCGTTGGCCGGACTGGAAGAAAAAGGACTGATATACGTATGGCACCGTCAGGAAACACATGATTATGATATAGGTCTGTGGTTTTCACCGGAAGAGGAAGAAGATAAAAACTATATCAATCTCCACAGAGAGCTGTTTCAGTCAGAAGAATTTAAAAAATTGAACTCCAAGGAAAAATACCTGCTGTTTACCTTGTACATGAAAACCTCTGTAACTATCTCACCATCCGGAAGCAAAGCGATCAGCAGGATGATGATGGAGGAATTTTATGCAGAGTACACAAAAATACTGCAGAGGACCAAAAGACGTATAAGGGAATACTTACATAATTTAAAGAAATTTTTCAATATTATCCGGAGAAAGGAAAAAGACGGATACAAATATCATATCGGAAGAAACCGTCATACATACAGCCTTGATAAAAAGATTCCGGGAGCGGGAATTAACATATACAGAAAATATCATATTAAAGCCATGATCAGAAGACACCGGTTAAAAGATGCCGGCGAAACTTTCATTGATGATCTTATAAAAATTTACCGGAATTATATTAAAAATTATAACGATTATCAAATGGACAGATATATGGAAAAAGCGATTATGCTGCATGCACAAGACAACAATGAAACTGCCAGTGCTGCAAGAGTTCATGAATTGTTACGACAAGAGCTTGAATTTTAAAAAGACCACAGGATGGTCTTTTTGGTGTTGCTCAAAATCATATGAATCCGGCCGCAAAAAAATGTAAAGGGAAAAGTTAAAGAAAATATACATAAAACAGTAGTAAAAATATGAATCAACACCGGATATGGTGTTATTTTTTTGGTCTGATGAGTCCAAAAAATATGTCATTAATTTTTCCGGGTCAAATTTTTAGGATATTTATTTTACAGTACAGTCTAAAAAATTTCTCCTAATAAAACGCAAAATGCCCATAAATAAAGGGGATTTCTGCAATTGCGGCCAGATTACTATTTTATCTTTTATTTTACGTTATCTTTTTTGGATATAAATATCTAGTTTCTTCCCGAAAGGAAGCGTTGCCCATGAAAGACGACCTACGGTCGTGGAGCAACGCCGGATAGCTTACGCTATCCCTATATTTGTTAATACTCAAAAGTCGGGATTTATGTAATTATATTTTATGAAAGAAAAGCAGAAGTATTCCCTTTAAAAAGAAAAAACATATGGTGTTGACAATGTAATACAATAAATATACAATTTGAAATAAGAATAGTATTATATATTGAGCTGCTATCAAATTTAATTTTAAATATTAATTGCAGCTGGAAAGGATGGGAATAATGACACAGGATGCGGTTATTTCATTAAGGGTAAATGCTGATGACAAGAAACAGTTTGAAATATTCTGTGAAAAAACGGGAATGAATGTTTCTACAGCAATTAATATGTATATAAAGGCTGTGATCAGAGAGCAGAGGCTGCCTTTTAAAATAGAAACGGAGAAATAATATGATTTATAACGAATTTGAGACTTTATTGGACAGAGATTTGAATATCGATAAGTCTTTACTTCCAAAAAAGTTGTTAGAAATGAGTGAAAAGCTTGAAGCTTATGATCAGGCTGGAGATTGGGCTCACTATGCAATGTTATGTGAAGATTTTGAAATAACGGTAAAATATTCCTATATGAATAAAAAAATATCCGGAAAAATGTTTGAACTGCTCAATAAAAAATACTGTGGTTACGAATAAGGAGAAGAACATGAAAATATATGATTTTAGTAATTGTGCACCAAGTGGCAGACGATACGGTGGAAATGCCGGTGCTAAAACAGGAATAATATTTCAGGATGAATACTGGTTTCTTAAGTTCCCTAAAAATATAAGAAATATGGACAGAGTCCAGATTTCCTATATGACAAGTCCTCTATCAGAATATATCGGATCTCATGTATATGAAAGCATAGGAATACCGGTGCATGAAACATTGTTAGGAGAGTATAAAGGAAAGATAGTTGTGGCTTGCAGGGATTTCTGTCAAAATCCTGGAGAGAGACTTGATGAATATGAAAGCATTAAAAATGACTACGTGGAAGGTCTGGAAGAAAAAATAAGCAGTCTTTCGTCACGATCGGAAGGAAAAACAGATATAAATGAAGTTAAACTGGTTATGGATTCAAACGAACTTTTCAAACAGCTTCCTGAGCTGAAGGAAAGATTTTGGGATATGTTTGTTGTGGATGCTTTTATAGGAAATAATGACAGAAATAATGGGAACTGGGGAGTTGTCGTGGATGAAAGCAATGGTGTGGCCAGACCGGCACCTGTTTATGACAACGGAAATTCATTTAGTAACAAGCTTAGTGAGGCACAGATGGAACGCTTCATGAGCGACAACACTCTTTTTAAGGAAAGTGTTTATACAAATAGAATATGTGCATTTGAACAGGATGGAAAAAAAATAAATCCTTTAAAGTTTATTGAAAGCAGAAAAGATGATGATTGTAATGCTGCACTTTTAAGAATTTTCCCTAAAATCAATATGAAGGAAATAGAAAATATGATTGACGATATACCTTTGACTTATAAAGGACAGACTATTATGGGGAAAGAACAGAAGGCTTTTTATAAAAAATGTATGGGTTTCCGTTATGAAAATGTATTAAAACCGGCTTTTGACAATACTTTATTTTTTGGAAGGAGTAAAAATATACGAAAACAGAAAGAACACAGTATTGATGATGGAATCGATTTATAATATTTAGTATCGGGAAATTAATAAAAATTATTTTTCTTTTTTGAGGGAGTCTTAAGGGCTCCTTTTTTATTGTTGAAATATAAAATTTTATTAAGGTACCATTCCTACCCAGTCAGCTTTGCTGACAGCCCTGCCCGACTCCCAGGGCATTTGCAGTAGATATTAAGCTGAAGCCTAATATCTTTTATAGCAAGAGGTAACTGTTAAGCGTGCAGCTTAACAGCTTTTATGTCCAAGAAGAGAAAAGTCCGGAAATCCGGACTTTTTTTATTTATCTCACCCCTCAACCCCCGATTCACCGGGGGCTTTAGCTTGTATTTCCGAGAATTACAACGATTCAGCCATTCCCACTGATATTGTCAATGTACCCGTCATGCTTAACGACATGCTACAACAAGGCTGTACATACTGCAAAGGTAAAATGAACGCCTGTGGCGCCCTTGCAGTATGTACAGCCTTGTTGTCTGCATATGTCATCGCAAGACGATAAAGGTACATTGACAATTTAATATCATCAGGAAAGGAGCTAGTATGGTCGTTGAATTTAATTCTTATACGATTAATGAAAGTATTATTACTTTTTACTGTACAAAGGTTGAAGATGCATTCAGCCGGGACAGAGAATACCCGGAAGAAGTGCAGTTTGCCTTTGACACTACCAATAAGTATCAGACAAGAACACTGATGAATTGGCTTGTGAAACAAAAATCAGTCAAAGCCTTAAAAGGAGAAAATCCTACCTGGGGTGAAGTGCTTACCGCAGTACTTGGTACTGTTGTCAATGTAAGCTGGAACAGATACAGAGTCTACTATTAGTAGACTCTGTATCTGTTTTTTAAAATTAATGTTTTAGCCGGAAGGCAGAAAGGATGCAATTATGAGTAAAAAAGAAGAAATGATGGAAAGAGCAGAAAAACTGAACAGAAAACTTGAGGGAAAGAATTTTCGTATCAAAGTAAGAGAATGTTTCAAGAATAATGGAACCAAATTAGGATATATTCTGGTTTCTGAAGAAACAAACGCATCACCTACCGTATATTTTGAAAGTATGAAAGAATACTGGGATAATGATGAAAAATTGCTTGAGTTTCTTGAGGATATTTTTGAAGATAATAAAAATTTCAGTGTGAATCCTGATGAAATATGCAATCGTGAATATATTTTAGGCAGGGTAAAACCAAAACTTATTTCAGATTCCAACATAGAAGAGGTGGAAACAAACAAAATTGTATACAAGAGGTATCTTGATATGCTTGTTTTGTTCTGCGTTGAAATATCAGAGCTTACGGATAAAAACGGAAATGCAACATTCACGTTGAACAGAGAACATCTGGTGAAAGCAGATATTTCAGAAGATGAGGTTTTTGAAAATGCTGTAAATAACATTGGAAATGATTATCAGATAAGGGATATGAAAAAAGTTATATGTGATATGCTGGATATTCCTGAAGAAGAAAAGGAATACATGACAGAAGACGGTATTCCTATGTATGTGATATCTAACAAACAGAGTATCAACGGCGCTTCCGTGATTTTAAGTGATAAAGTTCTCAAAGAAGTGTATGAACATATAAACGGAGATTTTGTCATATTGCCGTCAAGCGTGCATGAATGTATTGCAGTTCCGGCAAAAAACAGTAGTTCAGATGAGTTGCGTGATATGGTCAGGGAAGTGAATGACAATGAAGTAATACCGGAAGAACGCCTTACTTACAGTGTGTACATATATGAAAATAATCAACTTAAAATTCACTAAAAATTATATTTTTATGAGAGAGAAGTCACAAATGGCTTCTCTCTTTTTGAAAGGAGCATAAAGTGAAAATAGAAATTGAACTTAAAAAAGATATGATTCACGGTACAAAAGTTATTCTTCAGGATGAAGAGATTATAAGGGTACACAAATTCTTTGAGAAAGAATGCATGTCTGAATATGTAAGTGAAAATAATACCGACTGGTCAGATGAGAAGATTGAATTTGTGTCTAATCGTGCATATGAAATATGCGACGAAAATGTCAGTGTTGAAGATGAGCAGTATGCCATACAGAAAGCAATTGAAGAATGGGAGAAAAGACATGGTTAGAAAATATGGAATTGAACTTGATGAACTAAAGCATCCGTTAATGGTGGAAGAGGAAAGTTATACCTATAATAATTGTAGACTTTCCAGTCCGGAAAAAATAACAGAAATGCTGAACCAGTGCTTCCACCTGGGCAGAAAATCTGAAGAATATGTTTATATGCTTGCCCTTGACAGTAAATGCAATCTTTTGGGGGCTTTTGAAGTGGCACATGGAACGATAAGTAAATGCTTATTAAGTGGCCGGGAAATATACCAGAGGGCATTGTTGTGTGGTGCAGTAAATATAATTCTAGCCCATAATCATCCGTCCAAATGTACAAGTCCGTCAAAAGATGATTTTATGACTGCTGAAAAAATCAAAAAAGCAGGAAAACTTATTGGAATTAATATGGTGGATTTTATCATAATCGGTGGCAATAATTTTCTGTCTTTTGGTGATGAAAAGTTGTTATAAAAAACACCAGGGAAATATTCTATTACATACGAATATTTTCCTTTTCTTTTTTATGGGCCGCCCCTCCCCGGTCGCATTGTCTACATCCGGGAACGCACTTCGTACGCTGCACTTCGTGAATATCCCGTCATACAGACAATGCAGCTGCCATTCCCCCAACCGGAGGGACGGCTTTTGTTCAGTTCCTTATCCCACTATAAGTCGGTTACGTACACTGATATTTTCATTTTCATGCACCGGCCTCTTTTTATTTGCTTGGCCGAATGTCGGGATTTGGAATGCTTTGTGCATACTAGAGTATTTTAAAAATTCTGCAAGGGTAAAATGCACGTGCTGTGCACGCCTTTGTCAGAATTTTTAAAATGCTCTTTTTCGTATGCAAGCATACCAAACACCGACATATACGGAAGCAAATTAAAAAAGAGGAGGTGATTTCCCATGAAAACTTAATATCAGCTGATTAATAAGCACCCAATCCCGGACAGACCGGAAGCAAATTAAAAATTAAAACCAGGAGGAAAAGAAAATGATTAAAGAATACCCAGTAAACGTAAATGATTATACAAAGGAAGAAGCACCTTATATTTATACAAAATATGCAGAGGAATACGCAAAAGAACGACCAAGACTGGAGCCTAGAACTGCAGGAACAATTGCTTGTTTTGCAGGTCAGCCATTACAACACGGAATTACAGCCAAAGCATGGACAGAAGCCGGGTTTGTAGTTGAAAGATAAGTAAAAATTGAAAAGGTAAAAAGGTGATGAAGATGTTAAATACAATGTGCTTGAATTGTAAAAAATTAAATAACGGATGTAAAGGTACTAAAAATCAACTTTGGAGTGGCTGTATTTATAAGGAAGTTGACGGCAGCATTAAAGTTATCGATAAAGTAAAAGAATTGGTTAAAACGGATTTATCCCAATATGGTTATACCGATTTAGATTGGGTTAATGACATTGTAGCAGTTGCCGGAGGCGGAAAAGTGGTAATAAAAGAAAAGATTTCCGGTGAATATACCGAAAAATTAACAGAGATGTATTTATAAAAAGGATACAAGTAAATAAATTTATTTACATATTCCCATCCCGGAGGTTACGAGGATAGAAAGGATTAAAAATGGAAATTAAGATTAAGGAAATGTGGATTGATAAAAATGCGAGCGAGAATATGGATAATGGAGGAAAAATCGGAAGCGCAGTTATTTTAGTTGATAATACGTTCCTGATACATGGGGTTACTCTTGTTTCCGGCAAAAATGGAATTTTTGTATCAATGCCAAGCATCAAAAAAGAGGATGGAAGTTATCAGGATTATGCGTTTTTTACAACTCAGGAAGAACGGGAAAAAATCACAATACTGATGATGAAAGAATATATGAACCGGACTTCGTTTTTACTTGATCCTGTTGTTTCACATATGAGCGTAAACTTATATGTGGAAGAGAGAGGAAAGCAAAAAGCGTATGCTACAGTTGTAGTTGATGGAAAAATGAATATTAACCGCATACGTGTTATGGAGGGAGAAAACGGTTTATTTGTATCCATGCCGCAGTTTAAGGATCAGAAAGGAGAGTACCACAGTGTAATAAGCCCGGCCTCATCAGCAGCCTGTGAAGAAATCAAAAATCTGGTTATGGAAGAATATTATCTACAAATTGAAAAAGTGAAAGGAGAGTAAAAAATGAAACAGAGAATTAGTGAATTAAAAGAAGCAATTGAAAACAGACCAAAAACTCATTACGGAATATATCATGATGTCGGGCAAGTTATTAACGATTTTACTACATTAGAATTAGTGGAATATTTTACTGATGTTTTAAATTCAGAAGGAACTTTGAGATATTTTTTAGAGCAACAAATCACGGCGGCAGAAATTGCAAAACTTAGGAGGTAAATAAATATGACAAGAGAACAACGAAAGAAAGAATTAAAAACAAATATCCAGGCTACAATCAGCGTTTTATTATACATATATTTAGCGATAGCGGTTTTAGTTGAATTATTAAAATGAAAAACATATATTATATATTATAAACGCCACAAAGAAAGGACCTTGCACGGGAACAGGTAATTAAAATGGAAGCAAATAAATTTACTGAGAAAGAAATTAAAATTTTAATGGAAGACAAATGTACTAGGGCAGAGGCTGAATTACATTTAAAAAGAGGCGCTACGATTTATGAAGATTTAGAAGAAAATCTTCATAAATATATGCAAGAATGGGAGTGTGATAAAGGCGAGATAGAAGCTTTCAAATCAATGATAGAAACGAAAATTCCTATCATTGATTGGGGCGTAGTAGTCATTAAGGATAAGACATATTATATCCAATACGTCTTATGATTTAGGAAGATTTACAAAATAAATATTCTGGTTGTCTGCCACTGTATCAGGTACGGAGATACCATCAGAATAATATCATCCAGAAAAGCAACAAAACAAGAAGCAAATCAATATTATGAATTTTTGTAAGGCGGTGATTATATGAAAGAAAATTATGATTTTTCTAAGGGGATTAAAAATCCTTATGCGAAACAATTGAAGCAACAGGTCACTATAAATTTAAACAGCGACGTGGTTCGGTATTTTAAAGAACAGGCAGACATAACGGGAATCCCTTACCAGACTTTGATTAATCTGTATTTAAAAGACTGTGTAGACAAAAAAAGAGAACTGGAAACAACATGGAAATAATACAAAGATTGATAACGTGTATGCTACGGCAGCGTACACGTTATTTTTTTACCTAAAAGGGTGCAATCATTCAGGTTTTTTTCTTTATTGCTGACTTGTGGAGTTTTTATGCTCCACTGGGTGCTTAATAGTCTGCTAAAACCCGGCTAAAGCACCCGGTTCTATAATTACGTGTAATTATAGAAAGAGCATAAGAGGAAACTGACCCCACACAGGTGTGGGGCTTCGGCAAAGCCGAAGGTTTATGTGGGGACAAATATCGGCTGTCAGGTAGTGAACCAGTAGGCAGAATTTATAGAAAAAATATGAAACCGGTCGGCAAACGATAGATAAAACAATTGATATTATGTAATAAATAATGTATAATATGTGGTAAATATTTAGGAAACAGAGGTGAGGTTTTATTGGCAGAAGTAAAAGTAAGAAAGCTTGATCCGGTAATCATAAAAAAAATAGATGAACTTGCAACGGATAAGGGAATGACAAGGGAGGCTTTTTTACGTGCATACCTGAATAATCTGGCAATCACCAAAGATATAGAAAATGTCGAGGATAAATATACGGCATTGGTAAATCTTCTGGCAGAACGACTGGAACAGGCAAATGACGTGATTGAAAGGAACATGATTTTAGAGGAAAAACTTTTAGAAATTTTACAGCAAAATTAGATAAAAAAGTTTAGGGGTCATTCGTGACCCCTAAACGAGAACAGGAGGAAATATGGCAAAGAAACAAAGAAATTTTTATTTATTGGATGAAGATTTTGCGAAACTTGAAAAGTTTACAGAGGAAAACGGATTTTCGAGTAATTCGAACGCATTATCATATCTTATCAGTCATTTGGATGACAACACAGAAGAAAAAATAGCGATTGCAGTAAGAGAAGAACTGGATAAAAAATATATGCCAAAAGAACGGCTCCGCTGGGGAGTACAGACGGCAGAGCAGAACAGTATCGTTATATTGGATGCAATCAATACACTGTTATATATGCTGGATCCGGAAACGTTAATGCCTGCCGATACGGTTCCGCACAAAATTGTGAAACAGAGCCGGGGAATCATAAAAGAACGTATAGCATATTTAAAACAAAGAAGTGACGACAGGAAAAAGAAAAGAACGAAAAAAAT
Source organism: uncultured Eubacterium sp. (assembly GCA_904420085.1). GTDB lineage: Bacteria > Bacillota > Clostridia > Lachnospirales > Lachnospiraceae > Eubacterium_G. Next base: position 28,739 of record CAJFUA010000057.1, read on the forward strand.
CAATAAAAAGGAAAACTGAAACAAGGGGGTCACGTATGACCCCTAAATTTATTGGAGGTAATAATGGGAAAAATTAATGCGGGATGCGTTGTAGTAACCAAGTTCTGTAAGCCGGGAGAAAAACAATTTACAGGCTACATTAATTATATAGACAGAGATGAGGCTGTGAGAAATGAGGCAACTGCGGAATACAACTTATATCAGGAATATATGGGAAATCCTCAAAAGACAACAGGATTATTTGTTAAAGACAAAGATAACTTAACCTCAGAGGAAAAAAAGGAATTAAAAAACATATTTAAAGAAGCACAAAAAAATGAAAGCCTGATGTGGCAGACGGTAATCAGTTTTGATAACAGATGGCTGGAAAATAATGGGTTATATGATTCAAAAACGAAAATACTTGATGAACAAAGACTACATTCAATCACAAAAAGTGCAATCACAAAAATGCTTCATAATGAAAGTTTGGATAATGCGGTATGGAGTGCAGCCATGCATTTGAATACGGGTAATGTACATATTCATATAGCAATAACTGAACCAATTCCGATGAGAGAGCAAAAAAAATATACCCAGTATGATGAAGTGATTAAGGATGGGAAAAAATATGAATTTCCCATACTGGATAAACAAGGTAATCCTGTTAAGAAGATAGAATATAAAGGAAGGTTTAAACAATCGAGTATTGAAATCTGTAAAAGAGAAGTGGTTAACCAGATCATCAATGAAAAAGAAAATAATCTAAAAATAAATAAAATCATAAGAGAAAGTATTGTCAGACAGAAACAGTCCTTTGCAGAAGATAAAAAAATGCAAAAGGCATTTGAGGAATTATACAGGAATATGCCGAAATGCAAAAAAAATATGTGGAATTATAATAATTCCATTATGACCAAAGTAAGACCAATGATTGACAGGTTGAGTGATATGTATATCAATGAATATCATGCCGAAGATTTTGAAATGCTAAAAGGAAGTCTGGAAAATCAGGAAATTGTCTATCAGGAATCTTATGGAAATTCCGGAAAAAGTTACACAAAAGGGAAAATGCAAGACCTGTATGCCAGACTTGGAAATGCCATATTAAAAGAGATAAGAGAATACGATACAAACATTAAAAAATTGGAAGAGAAACACATAGATATAACCGAAATGGAACTAGGGGTCATACGTGACCCCCTGCCGGAAGACGAAGAAAAAAGCTTAGGGGTCATACGTGACCCCCTGCCGGAAGATGAAGAAAAAAGCTTAGGGGTCATACGTGACCTCCTGCCAGAAGATGAGGAAGAACCAGAAGAGTATTTGGAACAAAAATTAGAAGAAAAAGGCATTCATTGCAGATGGAGTAAAATATATAAGACGGCAAAAGCGTTAATATATGAAGAAGAAAAAGATTATGTAACAGCTAAAGAATTGTTGGAAGATGAACACTTTGTCGGTAACGTGCTTGCAACGTATGATCTGGGAGATATGTATAAATATGGAAGAGGCTGTGAGATTAACAGTGAAATAGCACAACAATATTATAATGTAGCACTGAATCACTTTGAATATTTATACGAAAATCAGGAAACTACCCAACAGCGTGAAAAACATTATAAACAAGGGAAAAAGAGAAAAGAAAAAGATGAGTATGATATACGCTCCTACTATGCATACAGAATCGGCAAACAATATTATTATGGACAGGGAACCGAAGAAAATTATGAGAAAGCGAGAAACTGGTTTGAAACATCCGGAACAAAATATGCAAAATACAATTTGGGTAAAATGGCTTATTACGGACAGGGAGAAGAAAAAAATTTTGATAAGGCATTTGATTATTTTATCAGTCTGTCAAAACAGGAGAGTGAAGAAGATGAAAAAGACTTTAATGCATATGCCTGTTATAAATCAGCCAGTATGATAGAAAATAACGAAGTGGAATATGACGAAGAAGATTATGGAACGTTATATGAAAGAGCACTAAACGCTTTTCTGGGAATGAAACAGGATGATAACCTGCAATACAGAATAGGCATGATGTATTTACAAGGGAAAGGAACAAATGTTGACGAAAAACTGGGAGAGGAATATTTAGAAAAATCTGCAGAAGCAGGGAATGTATTTTCCAAATATCAATTATCACAAATATATCTTGAAAGGGATAATCAGGAAGAGGTCCTGAAAGCGGTGGAATATCTTACGGGAGCAGCAACAAAGGGAGAGAATGTTACGGCAATGTATTCTCTTGGAAATGTCTATTCATCTGACAGGGAATACATTCATGATATTGATAAAGCATTTTACTGGTATGAAAAAGCAGAGGAATGCGGCAATGAATTTGCCTCATATCAATTGGGCAGACTGTATCTTCAGGAAGAAAACATATCTAAAGCTATAGAATATTTTAATAAGTGTGAAAATAAATTTGCATATTATAGTCTAGGAAAAATTTATATGGATCAGGAACTGGATAATGGTCAGTTCTATGATATTAATAAAAGTATTGACTGTTTTGTGAAAGCGGATGAAGAGGGACTGGAGTATGCAACGTATCAGTTAGGAAATATTTATGCGGATGACAAATACGGAATGAAAGACATGGAAAAAGCAGTATTCTGGTATGAGAAAGCAGAAAAACAGGAAAATGAACTTGCTTCATATAAGCAGGGAAAAATTTTCCTGGAGCAGGGGAAAAATAAAGAGGCAGTAGAGAAATTCGATAAATGTACAGACAATTCCTATGCATTATATTTTAAAGGAAAACTTTATCTTGATAAAGAGAGTGGAATATTTGATTTTAACAAAGGAATCTCATCCATGCTTGCATCAGCACAAATGAATAATTCCTATGCGCAAATGTATATCGGAATTATGTACATTAAAGGTGAATTAATCAAAAGGGATATAGACAAAGCCAAAAACTGGCTGGAGCGTGCAGAAGAAAACGGAAACGACATTGCCGGAGAGATAAGATTAAATCTTGACAATAACCGGTACATCCGTCACCGAAAACAATTTGCCATAGGCAAGAATTTTATCTTAGGAATGGCAGCGCGCAGTATAAGGGATATGACCAGAAAAGAGATGGAAAAACAAAGACTGGCAAGGGAATACGAGAAAACCCAGACACAGAATATTAAGAAAAATAATGAAGAAATTGATTAGGGGTCATACGTGACCCCTAAATTTATTTGAAATAAGTTGACAAAATTTCATAAAAGAACTATTATGTAATAAATGTTACATAATAGTAAAAGTTAGGGGTCACGTATGACCCCTAAAGAAGAAAGGAGCAGAAAACATGAAAACAATCGTATTTTTAAACAATAAAGGTGGAGTGGGAAAAACAGCCAGCGTGACAACCATAGCGCATATGCTGTCTGCTGTTCACGGAAAAAAAGTTCTTCTTGTTGATTTAGATCCTCAGATGAACAGCAGCATGATGTACAGTGATATTGATTTTATCAATATATTCCGGGATGTATACAGCGGAAGACAGAAAAGGATCCGTCAAAGTGTGGAAACGCTGTTTCTTGAAAAAAATGCAGATATACACGACTGTATTGTACATACGGATTATGAAAATTTGGATATTATTCCAAGCTGTCTGACATTATCGGAAGTTGAAGAATTAATGAAAGCAGATGTAATGACACCACAACAGTTTAAATTACAGAAACATTTAAAAAACGTGCAAAACGAGTATGATTATTGTATAATAGACACTAGTCCTTCTATTTCCATAATCAATATCAATGGTCTTGTTGCAGCGGATGAGTTATACATTCCCCTGCGGTGTGATGGAGGCTCATTGTTGGGAGTAGCTATCATAATGAATATTTATCATACCGTTGCTGAGTATAATCCGAAATTGAAAATCGGGGGGATGTTTTTTACCCAATGGAACGGAAGAAAAAATGTATCCAAAACAGTATATTCTCTACTTCAGGATACATTTGGGGAATATATTATTCCAATTACAGTCAGTACAAGCAAAAATATTGAGGAATGCAGTCTGATGCAGCTTCCTCTCTTAGCCTATGACAATGGAAAAAATAAGAGCAGGGTTACAGAGGATTATCTGAAACTTACGGAATACATTTTATCGAAAGAAATACAGACGGACAGAAAATAATGACTTAAGTAAATTTATGTACATAAAGCATTGGTGTAAATAAAAAATGAGAAAACAGGTTGGGGGGTCACGAATGACCCCCAACTGGAAAGGAATATAAAATGGGAAAATTTAATGTGAAATCCATTAAAGGATATGAAGAAAATCAAGGGTTACAAATTCAGTCTGAACAGAATGGAGAAACGAAACTAAAGCTGGGTGCAGGGCTATTATCAGATGTTTCGAAGAGTACCATCAAAATGGAAGTGACACATATTGAAAGGGAAAAAATTGAAAAGAATCCAAAAAATAAATACAGCATTAAAGGAATAGAATCACTGAAAGAATCCATAAGAGTATATGGTCTGTCTGAACCGCTTGAAGTAAAAGAATTACCGGATGGAAGATATATGCTACTGGGAGGAGAACGAAGAATAACAGCGATTGATGAACTGATTGAAGATGAAAGTGTAAAAGACTGGAACGAATATACACTTATTCCCTGTGTAGTTAAAGACTTGGACGATATCAATATAGAATTGTCTGAAGAGAATAAGGAAAAGTTTGCAATTTTAACCACAAATAAAGAATCAAGAAAATATACGGAAGCAGACAAATATTACGAAATACAGGCATGGAAAGAAATCATCGGCGAATTAAGAAAAAATGGAGTTGATACATTTACAACAGCCGATGAAGACGGAGAGGAAAAAACAGTACAGATTAAAGGAGAGAAAACCAGGGAGATTCTTGCAAAGACGACAGGAATGTCAAGAGGACAGATTAATAAATATGAGGCAGTTGACAAAAACGCTACAGAAGACATAAAAAATGCACTCTTAAATGACAGGCTGTCAGTGGCAGCTGCGGCCAAAGCCTCAAAAGAACTGACAAAGGAAGAACAGGATAATCTGGCCAGAGCATCAGCAAGTGAAAAAATAACTGAAAAAGATGTGACTAAATTTAAGAAGACGGAATCCGGCAATAAAATTCTTACATTACAGGACTTTCGAAAAGATATAAAAGGAATACAGGCTCTGCTGAAAGATAAAGAGATAAAACTTGACGAAAGCGAACTACGCTCTTACTATTTATATATAAATAAGATTGAGAAAATATTGGGAAGTCATACATGACCATTTATCCTATAAAATGAATTAAAACAATTGGGGGGCACGAATGACCCCTAGAGGAAAGAGAGGGGAGAATGGCAAAGAAAAGATTACATTCAGTATATATAACAAAGGGTCTATATGAGATTATTTATTATTTAATGGAAAGAGAGGAAATTACAAAAATCGTGTTTGTAAGCAGGGCGATAAGATATTTTATGGCCGAAAAAAGAATCCTGGATTATCAAACACTTATCAGGAAAAAATCAGACCCGGACTACATCAAAAGAGATAAACAGTTTGTGTTTCATATCGACCCGGAACTAAAACAGCAGGTGCTGGATTTCGCAGAGCAATATAATGAAACTCATGTTGAGCAGTGTAATCCGTCACAATGTTTTTTTCAGATTTTAGTGGAATACTGTGCATATCTTATACAGGCAAGACCGGACGGAATAGTCGATAATAAATAAAGCAAATATAAATTAAGCGAGGAGATGTCAGAATGTCTTCGCTTAATTTTATTTAACACAAAAGAATAGGGGAAAATCAATGAAGAAGTCAAAAACAAAGAAGCCAGAAGAAAAACAGTACCGTCAGTTGGAATGGGAGGACCGACTGAAACTGGAGGCGTTATATAATGCCGGTCTGAAAGCTCCGGAAATAGGAAAACAGTTGGGGTTTCATCACAGTACAATATACAGAGAATTAGGAAGAGGCAGGACAACAAAAAGAAACGGCAATGACTGGTCAGAAACAGTAATATACAGCCCGGAGCTGGCACAAAGCAAAACTGAAAAAAAGAGAAAAGATCGCGGAAGAGATATGAAAATCGGAAATGATTATAAATTTTTACGTTTTGTAGAAGATAAAATAATTAAAGAGAAATTTAGTCCGGCCGCAACACTTGCATACATCAAAAACAATGATTTATCCTTTGACACAGAAATATGTCTTTCGACGTTATATAATTATATTAAAAAAGGCGTTTTCTTAAATATAACAATGGGAGAACTTCCATATAGAAAAAATCCAAAAGGTAAAAAGAAACAAAAAGTCCAGAAGCGATTACAAAAAGGCGAAAGTATCACGAAAAGACCGGTAGATATTGAAAGCAGAGAAGAATTGGGACACTGGGAAATGGATACCGTAGTCGGAGCCCAAGGGAAAGGTAAATCCAGCATTCTTGTTTTAACTGAGCGGAAAACAAGAAATGAAATATTAGAAAAATTAAAAGAACATACAGCAGGGGAAGTTGTCAGAGCATTAGACCGGATAGAACGGAGAATAGGCGAAAAAGCATTCCGGGAAACTTTTAAAACAATAACCGTGGATAATGGTTCGGAGTTTTCGGATGTAGAGGGAATACAACGTAGCAGACGGAATAAAAAGAATAGAACAAAGGTATATTACTGCCATCCATACAGCAGTTATGAAAGAGGCAGCAATGAAAATAATAATAAACTAGTTAGAAGATGGTATCCGAAAGGATCTATATTTGATGATGTAAAACCATCAGAAATAAAATGGGTAGAAAATTGGATGAATGAATATCCGAGAGCCATTTTCAGCTGGAAGAGCGCAGATGAAGTTCTACAAGATGAACTTCGGAGGGCGCCTATGTAACGGGCGATACAATTGAATAAAGATTGATGAGGCTGTCAGAGATGATAGTCTGATTTTTATGCCTTTTTCTAAATTATGGGTAATTTAGAAAAATAATAGAACAATAAATTAATGAGAAAAGTTGACAAAAAAACATTTCAATATAGACTCTATAAGAGAAAAGGTGTTTTTCTGTGCGAAAAGACTTGACATTTTTGAAAGAACAATGAGAAGTGTCTTCTGCTTGCGAAATAGAGGGAAAAGAATTATAATATATACGGCATTTTTGCCATTAAACACAGGAGGATTTTAAGATGTCAAAAGTAAGAACAAGATTTGCACCCAGCCCGACGGGAAAAATGCATGTAGGAAATTTAAGAACAGCTCTTTATGAGTTTTTGATTGCAAAACATGCAGGTGGAGATTTTATTTTAAGAATAGAAGATACGGATCAGGAACGTTATGTGGAAGGAGCCGTGGATATTATCTACAGAACATTGGCGGCTACCGGCCTGGTGCATGACGAGGGACCGGACAAGGATAAAGGGTACGGACCGTACATTCAGAGTGAACGTCAGGCAACAGGAATTTACATGGAGTATGCAAAGAAATTAATTGAAAGCGGCGATGCATATTATTGTTTCTGTGATAAAGACAGGCTTGCCGGATTAAAGACCGCAGTAGGTGAGGATGGAAAAGAAATCACCATGTATGACAAGCACTGCCTGCATCTGTCAGAAGAGGAAATACAGGCGAATCTGGATGCGGGAAAACCTTATGTTATCCGTATGAATATGCCCACAGAAGGAACGACCACATTTGTGGATGAATTATATGGAGAAATTACCGTAGAAAACAAAGAACTGGACGATATGATTCTTATCAAATCTGACGGTTATCCGACTTACAATTTTGCCAATGTAATCGATGATCATTTACAGGAGATTACCCATGTAGTCAGAGGAAACGAATATATTTCATCTTCTCCGAAATATCAGAGACTTTACGAAGCCTTCGGCTGGGAAGTTCCGAAATATGTACATCTTCCGTTGATCACAGATGAAAATCACAAAAAGTTAAGTAAGCGTTCCGGCCATTCCTCCTATGAAGATCTGATCGAGCAGGGATTTCTGTCCGAAGCAATCGTAAATTATATTGCACTTCTGGGATGGAGCCCGGAGGACAATCAGGAAATATTCACGCTGGATGAATTAATTGAAAACTTTGATTATCACAAAGTAAATAAAAGTCCGTCTGTTTTTGACATTCAGAAACTGCGTTGGATGAACGGCGAATATATCAAGGCAATGGACAATGAGAAATTTTACGAGATGGCAGTTCCATATGTTAAAGAAGTCATCAAAAAAGATTTAGACCTTCGCAAGATTATGGATATGGTAAAAACCCGTATCGAAGTATTCCCGGAAATCGGCGATATGATTGATTTCTTTGAGGAACTTCCGGAATACAGCCCGGAAATGTACACGCATAAAAAAATGAAAACCAACAGTGAAAACTCCTTGGAAGTGTTACAGGAACTTCTTCCGATTTTAGAGGCTGCGGATGATTACTCTGCACAGGGACTTCATGATGTTGTCTTTGAATACATCGCGAAAAAAGAGTGCAAGAACGGACAGGCATTATGGCCGCTTCGTACCGCGGTTTCAGGAAAACAGATGACACCGGCAGGAGCTTTTGAGATTATGGAAGTGATTGGTAAGGAGGAGAGTCTCTCCCGTATCAGAAAAGGAATTGAACTGTTGCAGGCGTAAAGTTAAAGCATTTACAGATAGAAAGTTAAAAAATTTACAGACAGAAAATTAAAACTAATTTACATCACACATGATATGTGATAATCTAATGGTGGAGAGAACACAACCGGAAAGGTTGTTGTATGAAGTTTCATAAAAATCAAATCAGGGCAGTCAGCCATGGGACAGGTCCGGCAATGATTCTTGCCGGACCCGGTTCCGGAAAAACCACCGTCATTACCCACAGAGTGAAAAATTTAATAGAGCATGGAGTGCCGCCGGAAAAAATTCTGGTCGTTACATTTACACGAGAGGCGGCAGTGCATATGCAGCGGAAGTTTTTCGGTATTATGAATGGAGCAGACTGGATAAGAGGCAGTTATCCGGTTTCTTTTGGTACGTTTCACAGTATATTTTTCCGTATTTTAAAACTTGAAAAAAGTTATAACAGCCGTAACATTTTAACGGAACGTGAAAAATATCAGATTTTGCGTGAAATCACCATAAGGAAAAAATTAGAGGTAAGTTCCATGAATGATTTTCTCCAAAACATATCCGGAGAAATCAGTATTGTCAAAGGAAACATGATAGAAATAGACCGGTATATGCCTAAAATCTGTAATAGAGAGGAATTTCGGTGTGTTTTTGAGGAATACGGAAAGGAATTACAGTGCCAGGGGAAGCTGGATTTTGATGATATGCTTTTCAAATGTCATCAGTTGTTTTGCGAAAATCCTGAAATTTTAAAACAGTGGCAGCAGATTTTCCAATATATTTTGATTGACGAGTTTCAGGACATCAATTATGTGCAGTATGAAATTATCAAAATGTTGGCTTTACCGGAAAAGAATCTGTTTGTTGTGGGAGATGACGACCAGTCTATTTATGGCTTTCGGGGAGCCTGCCCGGAACTGATGTTCCGATTTCGTGAGGATTTTCCACAATCTGAACAGATACTGCTTAACGTGAATTATCGCTCCACCGGTCAGATTGTACATTTATCAGAAAATCTGATTCATTGGAATCAAAAAAGATTTGTTAAGAATATTCAGGCAGATGGGAGCGTGGGAGAAAAACCGGATATCCGGCTTTTTAAAACCCAGCGGGAGGAGTTGGAGTATGTGGGAAAGAAAATCAATGCTTTACAGCACAATGGGACGCCTTTGAGTGAGATTGCCATACTGGTAAGAAACAATAACCAGATTCCTGTCATTGGGAAAGTTCTGCGAAATCAGCGGATACAGGTTCAGGGGGGAAAGGAAAACAGGGAGGTCTACGAAAGTGAAGTTGCAAAAGACATCCTTCATTATGTCAGGGCGGCGCTTAATTATCATCGGTTATCTGTTAGAGAGAATAGGGAGTTAATTGCCATCTTAAATAAACCGCCCCGATATATCAGCAGACAGGTGTTGATACAGGAAGGGATGGATTTTAAACGGCTGAAAAGAGCATATCAGCATAATAGGGAAATCAAAGAGAATATTGAAAAATTGGAGTTTGATTTGTCCATGATATCCAGACTGAAACCTGTGGCGGCAATTATGTATATTGTAAAAGGCGTGGGATATGAAAACTATTTGAAAAACCACGCAGCGGAACAGGGAATTACATATAAGATATTTTTAGAGCAGATAGAAGAAATAAAAAATGATGCTATTAAATATACTACGTTAGAAAAATGGCTGGAAAGTATCTCAGAAAAAGAGGAAGAAAAAGAAACAGAAACGGACAGTGTTTCCATTATGACCATGCACAGGGCAAAAGGGTTGGAATTTGAAGCGGTGTTTATTTTGGATGTCAATCAGGGGATTATCCCCACTTCAAAGGCTGTCCGAGACAAGGAGTTTGAGGAAGAGCGGAGAGTACTTTACGTGGGAATTACCAGGGCAAAACGGGTTCTTGGTGTATATGGAATCACGGAAAGTTTAGGATGCAGAGTGGAACCGTCCATGTTTTTGAATGAAATGCGAAAGGAATAATATCGCCTGCATGCTTTTTGGCACAAAAAAAATCGGTGCGACAGGATTCGAACCTGCGACCTCTGCGTCCCGAACGCAGCGCTCTACCAAACTGAGCCACGCACCGATACCGTATATACTATAGCACTTTTTTTTGAACTTGTCATTATAAAATATGATTTTTTTATGAAATTCATGGGAATATTATGTGGTAATATTGCAATTTTACCGCACATTTGTTAAAGTAAGACTATTAAACGGCACATTGGTGCAGAAAGAGGACTATCATGGGAAAAGAGCAGTTTGAAGAAGACGAAGATTTGTTTGTAACACTTACATTGGAAGATGACAGTGAGGTGGAATGTCTTGTTGTCAGCATCTTTGAAGCAGAAGGAAAAGATTATATCGCACTGCTTCCTACCGAAGGACCGGAGAACGAAGAGGGAGAAGTATTTCTTTACAGATATTTTGAAGATGAAGACGGAGAGCCGGGACTTGATAACATTGAGTCAGAGGCAGAGTTTTTCCTGGCATCACAGGCGTTCGATGAACTGGTAGAAGAAGGCGAATATGATGAAATTATTGATGAAGAAGATTATTTACATTAGAGGTTAAGATTATGCCATATGATGAAGAAACCAGAAGGTTAATAGAAAACAGAAAGCGGAATGCAGAGTATCGAAAAGAACAGCAGATGAAAAAGAGAAAAATGACGTTGGCCGGATTGGGTGTCATTATTGCATTGCTGGTTGTCATTATTATCATTGCAGCATCCTGTTCAGCAAGGCGAGACGAAGAAGTTAAGACGAATCCGTCGAAAGAAACTTCTGTTTTGGGAGTGACCACTACAGAGGAGACGACAAGTAAAGAGGCAGCAAATCGTCCTGGAGAGACTACAACGAATGCCGAAACCGCATCGCAGAATAATGAAAGTACATCCGGTGAGACCGGTCAGACAGAGAGTACCACATCTGCTGATGGAGATACCGTACAACGTACAAATGATACCGTAAACCTTCGAGAAGAGCCAAATGAGGATGCTACCATATTAGATGTTTTGGAAAAGAACGAAGAGGTAACCGTTCTCGGAACAGAAGGTAAATGGACCCACGTCAGATGGGAAGGAATCGAAGGATATATTTCTACGGAATATCTGGAAAACAGATAAAAAGGTTGTCACATTTGTGACAGCTTTTTTTCTGTAGTAAAAGGTTTGATTTGGGGATTGACAGATGAAGGAAAGGAATCAGTTATGAATGCCATAGAAGCCGAACAATATTTAGAGGAAATAAACAAATATGGAAGTGTATTGGGATTAAAGAGCATTACTACGCTGCTGGAAGCTCTTGGAAATCCGCAAAAAGAGTTGCAGGTTGTGCATATTGCGGGAACCAATGGAAAGGGATCGACGTTGGCTTTTGTAGAACGTGTGCTTATGGAAGCCGGATACAAAGTGGGAAGATACAGTTCTCCGGCAGTTTTTCAGAAAGAAGAAATCATCCGCATCAATGACAGAAATATTCCTCAGGAGGCGTTTGCCCGGATTGTTACGTTGATGAAAGAAAAGGCAGATGGGATATTCGAAAAGTATGGATTTCATCCCACAGTTTTTGAGGTGGAGACCGCTCTGGCTTTTGCGTATTTTAAGGAGGAGCATTGCGATATTGTTCTTGTGGAGTGCGGAATGGGAGGGGAGAGTGATGCCACCAATGTTTTTGAACAAGTGCTTTGCAGCGTGATATCCAGCATCTCTTTAGACCATACGGCATTTTTAGGAGATACATTAGAAGAGATTGCCGGGGTTAAGGCGGGAATTATCAAAAATCAATGTCCGGTGGTTGTGGCAGCACAGAATGACACTGTGCTGAATGTGATAAAAAACAGGGCCATGAAAAAAAATACTTCTGCCATTGTGGCAGACAGGGCACATTTGGAAATCAGACACGGGTTAAACCATATTTCTTACCGGGCATCCAATGGGAAAATCTATGAAACGGATATTCATATGTTTGGCACATATCAGGGAATTAATGTGGCAACAGCGATTGAAACACTTCTGTGTCTGGAAACGAAAGGATATGTTGTAGAAAACTATATAGAACAGGGGCTGTCCAAAGCCCGCTGGAGTGGAAGAATGGAAACTGTTTTGGAAAATCCGCTGTTTCTGATAGACGGCGCCCACAATCCGGGAGCAGTGCGAGAATTGAGAGACAGTATGGATTTGTATTTTACAAATAAGAGAATTACCTTTATAATGGGAGTGTTGGCTGACAAGGATTTTCAGCAGGAGGCAGAAATTATTGCCCCAAGAGCGGAGAATATTATCACCATAACACCGAATCATGACAGAGCATTAGACGGCAGGATACTGGCAGAAACAGTTTCCAAATATAACCCGCATGTCTGTTATGCGGACAGTATCTCCGATGGTGTGAAACTGGCGATAGACTCTGTAAAACAAGAACATTCAGATATGATTATAGCCTTTGGCTCATTATCACATCTGAGAGAAATAAAGCAAGCAGTTAAAGCCGAAAGGAGAGATTGACTGATGTTTGACAAGAACAAAATAGAAGAAGGAATCAGACTGTTATTAGAAGGTATCGGTGAGGATACAGACAGAGAGGGATTAAAGGACACGCCGGAGAGAGTAGCACGTATGTATGAAGAATTGTGCGCCGGCATGGAGCAGAACCCAGAGGAGCATTTGTCCAAAGTATTTACATGTGACAATGATCATGTAGTTATCGAGAAAGATATTACATTTTACTCTACCTGTGAACATCACCTGATGCCTTTTTATGGTAAGACCCATATTGCATATATTCCCAATGGAAAGGTAGTGGGAATCAGTAAACTGGCAAGAACCGTAGAAGTATTTGCAAGACGGCTGCAGATACAGGAGCAGATGACAGAGCAGATTGCCGGCGCCATCGAGAAATATCTTGGCGCAAAGGGCGTCTTTGTTATGGTGGAGGCAGAGCATATGTGTATGTCGGCCAGAGGCATCAAGAAACCGGGCAGCAGAACCATTACTTTCGCAGCGAAAGGAAAGTTTGCGGAGGACGGAACGATGCGAAGTGAGATGATTTCACTGATGAAGCATGATGAGAGATAAGATAATATGAAGTGACCCCACATTTGTAGCAACGTGGATTTACCTGTATACTGTTAGTGAAGAAAACTAAGGGTAACAGGGA
>CAJFUA010000058.1 GCA_904420085.1 uncultured Eubacterium sp.
TTACATCTTCATCACTACCATATCTGTAACAGATACTGCATCAGCAGGCTGACCGCCGTAATTCCTATCCAGCAGCATGCTCCCATAACAATAGGTTTTCCACCATTTTTTATCAATTTTACAATATTCGTATTCAGCCCGATTGCTGCCATGGCTAATACAATAAAAAATTTACTTAACTCTTTTACTGGCTGAAACACATCCGATGAAACGCCGGCATTGACGGCAATTGTGGTAATTACGGATGCAAGGGCAAAATACAAGATAAAAAATGGAAATATTTTTGAAAAACTTACCTTTTTACCGCCACTGTTTTTTTCTCTTTTTGTGCGCAGAAACGCCAGAACCAATGTAATCGGAATAATCGCCAGCGTTCGGGTCAGTTTTACCGTCACTGCTTTATCTAAAGTGGCCGTGCCAAGTCCCCACATGCCGTCCCATGTAGAAGCTGCGGCAGTCACCGATGATGTGTCATTAACCGCCGTGCCTGCGAAAATTCCGAAGGCTTCACCCGACGCTGTATCAAACCCAATCATTTTTCCAAATATAGGAAAAACCACTGCTGCAATAACATTAAAAAAGAAAATAACGGAAATTGCCTGCGCCACCTCCTCATCATCTGCATCAATGACCGGGGCTGTTGCCGCTATGGCTGAACCTCCGCAGATAGAAGAGCCCACACCGATTAACGTGGATGTTTTTGAAGGAATATGCATCACTTTATGAAGTATCCATGCAATCACTAATGATGTGAGAATGGTACATACAATAATTGGTAATGACTGTCTGCCCGTCTCTAAAATAACGTTTAAATTCATGCCAAATCCTAAAAGAATAACCGCCCATTGCAGAATCTTCTTTGACGTAAACTGAATACCGTTCTCCAGTTTTGTTTTATCTTTTATCAGCAATGTAACCAGCATACCTGCCAGAATTGCAATCACTGCGCCGCCTACGATTGGAAATTGTTTTCCAAGCAGCCATGACGGTACTGCAATGATAAAGCAGAGTAAAAACCCTGCTCCATTTTTCTTTATAAAATTCATATTATACTCCCTTTTTAGTTAATAATTAATATCTGTTGTCTTTTTCAACACTGTTATTTCTGTTTTCTCATATTTGCTCTCTTGCGAAGGGTCGGATCCAATATTTTCTTTCTGATACGAAGGCTTTCCGGTGTGATTTCCAACAGTTCGTCCGTATCAATATACTCTAACGCCTGTTCCAGACTGAGTTCTTTCTTTGGAACAAGTCTTAACGCCTCGTCCGAACTGGATGTTCTCGTATTGGACAAATGCTTTGTTTTACATACATTCACTTCAATATCTTCTGCCCTTCCTGTCTCTCCTACAATCATTCCGGAATAAACTTTTTCACCCGGTCCGATAAACAGGGTTCCACGTTCCTGTGCATTAAACAATCCGTAAGTAATGGCTTCTCCTGCCTCAAAAGCTATCAGGGATCCCTGCTTTCTGTACTGGATTTCTCCCCGAAATGTATCGTAACCGTCAAATACGGTGTTCATAACTCCATTCCCCTTGGTATCGGTCAGAAACTGTCCTCTGTATCCGATCAGTCCTCTGGAAGGAATCCGAAATTCAAGACGGGTGTAGCCGTCTCCGGTCGGAGCCATTCCCTGCAATTCACCTTTACGATTACTTAATTTTTCAATAATGGCACCTGAAAATTCGTCCGGGACGTCAATATAGCAAAGTTCCATCGGCTCTAATTTTTTTCCCCGTTCATCTTCCTTATAAATCACTTCTGCCTTACTTACTGCAAACTCATATCCTTCCCGTCTCATATTCTCAATGAGAACAGACAGATGTAATTCCCCACGTCCGGAAACCTTAAAGGAATTCATATCTTCCGTTTCTTCTACTCTCAAGGATACGTCCGTATTTAATTCTCTCATCAGTCTGTCTCTGATATGGCGTGACGTGACAAATTTTCCTTCCTGTCCCGCCATCGGACTATCATTAACCATGAACTGCATGGAAATGGTCGGGTCGGAAATCTTTTGAAACGGAATCGGCGTAGGATTTTCTAAGGAACAGATGGTATCTCCAATACTGATATCTGCAATACCGGAAATCGCTACAATGGCTCCCACCGTTGCCTCCTGAACCTCCACTTTATTGAGTCCTTCGAACTCATACAGCTTGCTTATCTTTACACGTTTCACATTTTCAGGGTCATGAAAGTTGACTAATGAAACCTCCTGATTCACTCGGATCGTTCCATTGTCTACCTTGCCGACGCCGATACGGCCCACATACTCATTGTAATCAATGGTGCTGATTAACACCTGTGTATCTGCCTTCTCATCTCCCTCCGGCGCCGGGATATAGTCGATGATGGTCTCAAATAAAGGTTTCATATCTTCTTCTTTATCGCCCATATCCAATTTTGCAAATCCCTGTTTTGCTGAAGCAAAGACAAATGGACAATCTAACTGTTCTTCGTTGGCATCCAACTCGATAAACAGTTCCAATACTTCGTCAATCACTTCCTCCGGTCTTGCTTCCGGTCTGTCAATTTTATTAATGCAGACAATCACCGGCAGACTAAGTTCCAATGCCTTTTTTAACACAAAACGGGTCTGCGGCATGGCACCTTCAAAAGCATCTACCACCAGAATAACGCCGTTTACCATTTTCAGAACCCGCTCTACTTCTCCTCCGAAATCCGCATGTCCCGGCGTATCTATAATATTAATTTTGGTATTCTTATAGGTGACCGCAGTATTTTTAGAAAGAATGGTTATTCCTCTTTCTCTCTCCAAATCATTAGAATCCATAACTCTCTCAGCTACTTCCTGATTTTCCCTGAAAACACCGCTCTGTTTTAAAAGTTCGTCCACCAAGGTTGTTTTACCATGGTCTACATGGGCAATAATTGCTATATTTCTAACATCTTCTCTAATCATTTTTATCCTCTCTTTATTTTATCTCCTACTTCATTTTACGCATAAGAGTTCCTTTTTTCTGATATCTTTTCTATTTTCTGACATCTTTCCTATTCTATCACAATCTATTTATTTTTCAATATTTTCCTTATAAGCGATGCTTTGGATTTCTCCAAATACGGCTTTCCCGCCGGTGGCATCCGTCACTTGATTTTTAAACAGTTCAAAATCCTGTTTCCTCATATTTATATGTAACGCAACATCTGCACCATATTCTTCCTCTGCCATGATGTTCATCTGCGCCATAATATATTTTATTTTTCCGATGCTGTTATAGTCGCAGTTTAATTGAAATGACACACCGTCACAGACCCTGATTACTTTTGCATTTTCTATCCCTGCTTTTGCTGACTGTCCGTATGCCCGTACCAGCCCTCCTGTGCCTAACAGTGTTCCGCCAAAATACCTTGTGACAACAATCAACGTATTGTGAATATTCCCTTTTGTCAGAACCTCCAGTATGGGTTTTCCTGCCGTCCCCTGCGGTTCTCCATCATCACTGAACCTTTGAATTTCATTGTTTTTTCCTATGGCATAAGCATAGCAGTGATGTCTGGCATCCCAATATTTCTTTTTGATTTCTTCTATATATATCAATGCCTCTTCTTCATTCTGTACCGGAAACACATTCGCTATAAATCTGGATTTTTTTTCTACAATCTCGCCCTGCCCCGGCGCTTCAACCATCAGATATTCTTCCATAAATGAACCTAACCTTTTTCGTCATAATGCCTTTTTCATCTTACCACACTTTCTCATGCATATCTACCTATCTCATTGCTCTGTTTTTTGCGCCCGCTATATTTATTTATAATATCTTTTCTGTTCTGTTGTTCTTTATCAACTCTCATTTTCTTCGACAAACTTCCCCTTTATTTAATTTATGACTTTTGATATAATTGTACGAAATAGGAGGTTATATATGAATTTTGGATATAGAGAGACCATGAACAAACAGAAAGACTTAGTGTCTGTCCAGAGAAAAGTTGTCTCCAAATCATTGGTCAGTGCCTTAAAATTATTTTTGTATATCGTGCTACTGTTGATTATCACAGTAGGGTTTTTATTTTTAGGAATCATTCACGGAATTATCAAGAGCGCTCCATCAATTGATGACGTATCAATTGTTCCCTCTTCTTATTCTACTACCGTATACGATTCCAAGAGCAAAGAAATCGCAAAGTTAGTTACGACCGGTTCCAACCGGATTAAAGTTTCTTTAGAACAGGTTCCGGAATATCTGCGATGGGCTTTTATCGACACAGAAGATGCCCGTTTTTATGAACATAACGGAATCGATATTCAAGGTATCGGCAGAGCTGCCATGATTGCGATTACCACACTGAATGCTTCTGAAGGAGCCAGTACCCTGACACAGCAGGTACTGAAAAATAACGTGTTTACGGACTGGACCAGTGAGTCCTCCTTCATGGCTTCCATGAAGAGAAAACTGCAGGAACAGTATCTGGCTTTACAGTTGGAAAAAGTCACGTCCAAAGACACTATTTTAGAAACCTATCTGAATACAATCAACCTGGGTTCTAATACATTAGGTGTTCAGGCTGCTTCCCTTCGGTATTTTAACAAGGATGTAAGTAAACTGACAATTTCCGAATCTGCCGTGATTGCATCCATTACACAGAATCCTTCCTCGTTAAATCCGATTACACATCCGAAAAATAATGCGAAACGTCGGAAAAAGGTTCTTAAAAATATGCGGGACGCAGGTCATATTACACAAGAAGAATACAAAGAAGCAATCAATGATGATGTATACTCAAGAATTCAAAAGGTGAATAATAAATTAGAGAAAAACAACAAAAATGTATATTCTTACTTTGTTGATGAATTAATCGACCAGGTTATGGAAGATTTGCAGAAAACAAAAGGATACACCTATACACAGGCATACAATGCGGTTTACAGCGGAGGACTGAAAATTTACTCCACACAGGATTCTCAGATTCAGAAAATCTGCGATGAGGAAACTTCGGATGACTCAAACTATCCGTATTCCATTTACTATTCCATTAACTGGGCATGGTCCGTACAAAATCCGGACGGTACCATTGACAACTACGACGAAAGTGATATCAGCGCATACCACAAGACTGTTTTAGGCGACAGTGATTATCAGTTGATTTTTTCATCCAAAGAAGCAGCAAAGGCAGATGTGGATGAATACAAAAAGCATTTAAAAGAAAAGTATTACAAAAAGGGGATTAAGAAAAAACTGGGATATTCTCAATATGAAACCTTATACTACAACCCACAGCCGCAGGTTTCCTTTACTGTCATGGATCAGAATACGGGATATGTCAAAGCGGTTGTCGGCGGACGTGGTAAGAAAAATGTAAGTTTATCTCTGAACCGTGCCACGGACTCTACACGGCAGCCCGGTTCTACTTTCAAAGTGCTGGCGGCTTATGCGCCTGCCATTGACACGATGGGTTATACGCTTTCTACCACCATTGTGGACGAACCATATAGTTATTCCAACGGACGCCCGGTGCAGAACTGGTACAAGGGCTACCGTGGAACGGTTACCGTAAAAAAAGCAATCGCCGACTCCATGAATATCTGTGCAGTAAAAACATTGACAGATATTACGCCACAGTTAGGATATGATTACCTGTGCAATTTCGGTATTACTACCTTGGTAGATAACAGGGTGGAAAAAGACGGCTCGGTTACCTCTGATATACAGCAGGCTTTGGCTCTTGGTGGTATAACGGACGGTGTTACCAATCTGGAGATGACGGCCGCTTATGCTTCCATCGCCAATTTGGGGACATATACACAACCGGCTTTCTATTCTCAGGTCATTGACAGCAATGGACGTGTCATACTGGACAGAACCAAACCGAATACCCGAACGGTTCTGAAAGAGTCTACTGCCGTACTTCTTACGGAGGCAATGGAAAGCGTTGTCACTTCCGGTACCGGTACTGCCTGTCAGTTGACAGACGATATGCCGGTGGCAGGAAAAACCGGTACAACCTCCAGCGAATACGACTTATGGTTCTGTGGATACACACCATATCTGACCGCATCCGTATGGACCGGTTATGACGAAAATAAATCTCTTTCGGGAGATCAGGTATTTCACGAAAAACTCTGGTCTAAGATAATGTCCAGAATTGATGAAGTTAAGAAATACAAAATAAAAGGATTTAAGCAGGGTAAAAATGTAAAAGCCGTCGAGATCTGTGATTCCTCCGGAAAAGCTGCCATCAAAGGTGTTTGCCCGGAAACTCATATAGAATATTATAAATCCGGCAGTGAACCGGAGAAATGTAACTGGCATTCCAGTGATTATTCCAATAATTACAGCTATACCCAAAGTTATGACTCGGATTCGGATGACGAAGACGACACCACAAAAGCAGAAAGTTCTAAGGAAGATTCTAAAGAAACTACGGAAAAAGTTTCCAAAAAATCCAGAAATACCGAAGAAAGTTCCTCGGATGAGGATAATGACAATTCCTCGGAAACAAAAGCTTCTGCCAACAGCAGAAACAAAAACACTTCCGATGACGACGAATAAGGAAAATTTCAAGAAGATATATAGAAGCCCCCGTTTGACGTGTAATATCGTCAAACGGGGACTTCACATATTGATTGATTTATTAATTATTCTTTGTAACACTTCGCTTTTATTACTACTTTATTCTAAAAGTTTTATAAAATCGAGCATATTTTATCTTATATCTGCCTTTAGAAAGATTTTTACCAAAAAACTTCTTCCAGTTAAACTTTACTGTAGTACTGCTCTTTCCCCAAGTATATCTTGTTTTGGCAAACATAACGCCCTCTTTAAATTGAACTTTTTTCCACTTGTTTTTTACACGTTTTTTTAATATGAACCCTCCCCAATAACAAAATCTTCTTTCTCCTTTATTTGTAATTTTAAGTTTTAGTTGTTTTTTTGTTACTGATTGCACCTTTACTTTTATATATTTTTTGCTTTTTGCCAAATCATATTTATTTGTACTGCCATAAACATTTTGATTACCATTATACACAAATAGTAATTCACTAAATACACAACATACTAATAATATAACTAACACCTTTTTCATTCGTCTTATTGATAACGTACATAATTAATCACATTACGTTATGCTCTCCTTTCTGTATTTCCCTTTTTGCAATCACTTCACTAATTCCAGGAATAAGTGAACACGCTATTTTCATTTAAGTATCATATTCTGCTTTATACTGGATCTATATTATAAAAGTGGACACGATTTATAATTCTTTGTTACAATAAATCATACACAAAAAGGAGGTAATCATTATGTCTAA
>CAJFUA010000059.1 GCA_904420085.1 uncultured Eubacterium sp.
CCCCAGGCTATCAAATCCATCTTGGTAGCTTGGGTTTTCTGCTTTTCAGAATTATATTTTTTTGTCGTGTGCTTGACATACGGGTGTCTAAGATCATGTACTCTAATCTGTTCAAGACCTGCTTCCTTTGCACCTCTCTCAATTTCATGCTCATAGTATCTCTTAGTATTTCTAAAGATTCTGTCTGTTGGTTCAATGCCGTAATACATGCCAATGTAATCTTCCATTTCTTCACATAAAAACTTTGGCATCATAATTGTTCTAATGCTCTTTTCTGTCTTTGGATCAGTAATCATATCCTTTCCTTTGATTCTCTGATAGTTCTTTGTTATGGATACTGTCCCCTTCCTAAAATCGAAATCATTTGGTGTAAGTGCCAATAACTCTCCAATTCTAAGTCCACACCAGTAAAGCATCTGAAAACCATAATACGAAACCGGCTTATCCATCATTGTTTCGATAAATTGAGAATATTCATCCTGTGTCCAAAATTTCATTTCTCTTGTCTTTTTACTTCCCATGCCACCTGCAGCCTTTGCCGGATTAGTTCTTAACCCATAAAATTTAACTGCATGATTAAGCATTGCACTTAGCTGAGAATGAATTGTTGCCAAATATGATGAACTATATAGTTTTCCGTTCTCATCTCTCATCTTCATAACCTTGTCCTGCCAAATTCTTATTGTTCTTGGAGTTATCTGAGATATTTCCATATTTCCCAAAAACGGAAGTATCTTTGTCTCGATGATGTGCTCCTTTGTAGCCCAGGTACTCTCTTTAGTTCGATGTCTAACATCCTTCTCATATATTTCATAGAATTTGAAAAGTTTCATCTTAGTGCTGAACTCTTCTTTCATCCTGTCTTCTCTTTCCCACTGGTTTGCTTCTGCTCTTGTCCTAAAGCCTCTTTTCACTTTTCTTTGGTGTTCTCCAAATGCATCCGTAAATCTGTAGGAAACATACCAGGTTCCTCTCTCTTTATCTTTGTAAACTGCCATCTTCTACACCTCCTAGCCCTGATACATGAATTTCTTCATGAAATACTTTGTATTAACTTTGCCCTGAACAACAATGTAACCCTGCTCTTTTAATTCCTTGTTTAAAGTTCTAATAATTTCATATGCCTTTGCGTTTGACACTTCTAAAACCTCTGCCACATTGTTTACATCCATAAATAACTTATCTGTCATCTCATTATCCTCCTGTATGAAATATGTATTTTCTTATATTTAATTCATTTCAAATATAAGATTTTTACGATTCAATTTGGATGGAGCAGTACTCCATATTTTTTACAATCAAAACAAAAAAAGAGTAAAAAATCCCGATATGAAAAATAAGTCATATCGAGATTAATTACTCTTTTTATCTCGTATAAAAGGTATCATAATGGTATCATGAGCCCTTTTTATTAAGTTATAAATGTATCAAAAAGCCCATAAATAAAGGCTTTGCGAGGTGTTGTTCGGACATATGTTTGCTTACTCGAACTCTATCGTTCCTGGTGGCTTACTGGTCAAATCATACATTACCCTGTTAACCCCCTTCACCTCATTTATAATCCGATTCATGACCTTATTCATCACCTCATACGGTATCTCCGCCGACTCTGCCGTCATAAAATCTATCGTTCTCACGGCTCTCAGTGCCACTGCATAATCATAGGTTCTCTCATCCCCCATGACGCCCACAGACCGCATATTTGTCAACGCTGCAAAATACTGATTTGGCATCCATGGTGCCTCCACACCGTTTTCATCTTTGAAAGAAGCTGCCGCTCGATCAACCTCTTCTCGATAAATGGCGTCCGCATCCTGAACAATCTTTACCTTCTCCGCCGTTACCTCGCCGATAATTCTGATTCCAAGCCCCGGTCCCGGAAACGGCTGACGGAACACAAGATACTCTGGAATTCCCAGCTCCAGTCCCGCTTTACGCACTTCGTCCTTAAACAAATCACGAAGCGGCTCGATAATCTCCTTGAAATCCACATGGTCAGGCAGACCACCCACATTATGGTGGGACTTAATCACTGCGGACTCGCCGCCGAGACCACTTTCCACCACATCCGGATAAATGGTTCCCTGAACCAGGAAATCCACGGCTCCGATTTTCTTCGCCTCCTCCTCAAAGACACGAATAAATTCTTCACCGATAATCTTCCTCTTTTCTTCCGGTTCGTCCACGCCCTTTAATTTCTCATAATATCTGTCCTGTGCATTGACACGGATAAAGTTCAAATCATATTCTCCATCAGGACCAAATACCGCTTCCACTTCATCTCCCTCATTTTTCCTGAGAAGACCGTGGTCCACAAACACACACGTCAGTTGTTTTCCAATAGCTTTTGCCAGAAGCACTGCCGCCACAGAGGAATCAACGCCGCCGGACAATGCGCAGAGCACCTTGCCGTCGCCCACTTTCTCCCGAATGGCCTGTATGGAATTTTCCACAAAGGAATCCATCTTCCAGTCTCCGGCGCAGCCGCATACGTTGTACACAAAATTACTTAAAATTTCCTTTCCGCGCACTGTATGAAGCACCTCCGGGTGAAACTGGATGGCATAAAGCTGTTTTTCCTCACATTCCGCCACAGCCACCGGACAGTCCTTTGTATATCCTGTAATCTTAAATCCCGGCGCCGGTTTTGAAATATAGTCAAAATGGCTCATCCAGACAACCGTATTTTCTTCCAATCCCTGAAACAATTTCGATGCGACATCCACATGTATTTCCGTTTTTCCATATTCACGAACCGGCGCCTTCTCCACCGTTCCGCCTAAAATGTGCTGCATCAGCTGCGCGCCATAACACAGCCCCAGCACCGGAATCCCCAATTCAAACAATTCTTTTTTATATGTAGGCGAGTCCGCCTCATAACAGCTGTTTGGTCCGCCGGTTAAAATAATACCCTTCGGATTCATTTCCTTTATCTTTTCAATGTCCGTCTTGTAAGAACAAATTTCGCAATACACATTGCACTCACGCACGCGACGCGCCACCAACTGATTATACTGTCCGCCAAAATCTATGACCAGAACTAACTCTCTATCCATACGTCCTCCTAAATTTTCTTAAAATAATAACTCCGGCTGTTCAAAAACATAAAGTTATTTTCACTTCTACAATTTTACTTCATTTTTCTACATTAAACAAGAATAAATCATATCCCAATACCAACAAAATCATATTTACAATAAAAACCATTTACACCAGAAACACAAACCCTGTTTTGCAAGTCCGCTTTCTCACCATCTGTGGAACTTCCCTATCAAGTCACAAGAAAAACCTCCTTGAAAATTTTACTGCACAACAAAGGCACCTGATACATATTTTCTATATATCAGATGCCTCCTATCTTAATACCTTGGCTTTTACTTCTTTTATTAACAACTACAGGCTCATTTATCACTCATTAGAAACTATTCATTACTTTTGTCCGAGTCTCCTAATTGTTATCTCGGCTCTTTTGTTTCTCTCCTTTACTACCTTCTACCTGTGTACGGCTTTAGATATCTGCTTAAATGAAATATCATTATCCGTCTGACCTTCGTTTTGAATACCTTCCTTCTATCCTTTCCGGTCTTCTGTGATACTTCATCCGATAAATACTTTTTTTACAGCCCTTTCCGTTCTACTGTAATCTAAGTCAGATATCAGTTGGTAAACTCCTTTGCTCACCTATCTTCAGATACTTTTGCTGCCGGGTCGACATCCGGTAACACATGCTGTTAATAAATTTTGTAAAAGTTCTTTAGGTATAAAAAACTTATTTGTTTGTATCTATAACTTACCACACTTTTGCCCTTTTTTAAAGGGATTTCAAGCAATTTTTTTAACTTCATCACTTTGCCCAAACAGTCTGATTTTAAAACAATTTTATGAATCGTTTTTTTATGAAAATTACACAATTCACGCATTTTTGTTTTTTTCAAGCATCTGTTTCACAAACTTTGCCGTGTAACTGGTCGGATGTTCTGCCACCTCTTCCGGCATTCCTGCCACTACCACGGTACCGCCTCTGTCACCGCCGTCCGGACCCATGTCAATAATATAATCCGCCGCCTTAATCACATCCAGATTATGCTCAATTACCAACACGGTATTTCCTTCATTGGTCAGCCTTTGAAGTATTTCCACCAACTTATGAACATCGGCAAAATGCAGACCTGTGGTCGGTTCGTCCAATACATAAATGGTCTTGCCGGTACTGCGGCGGCTTAATTCCGTAGCCAGCTTAATCCGCTGTGCCTCGCCGCCGGACAGCTGCGTACTTGGCTGCCCCAGTTTAATATATCCCAGACCTACATCATATAAAGTTTTCACCTTATTATAAATTCTCGGCACGTTCTTAAAGAAATCCAGAGCCTCTTCCACCGTCATTTCAAGAACGTCATAAATATTTTTACCCTTATACTGTACCTCCAATGTTTCACGATTGTACCGCTTGCCGCCACATACTTCACAAGGCACATATACATCCGGCAGAAAATGCATCTCCACTTTCAAAATACCGTCACCGGAACATGCCTCGCAGCGGCCGCCTTTCACATTAAAACTGAATCTGCCTTTCTTGTATCCACGCTCTTTTGCATCCATGGTCGCGGCAAACAAATCCCGAATCATGTCAAACATCCCTGTGTAGGTTGCCGGATTGCTTCGCGGTGTTCTTCCAATAGGAGACTGGTCGATATTGATAATCTTGTCCAGCTGCTCCACACCTTCAATCTTCTTATGTCTGCCCGGAATGGTTCTTGCCCTGTTCAACTGCTTGGCAAGGCTCTTATAAAGAATCTCATTTACCAGAGAACTTTTTCCTGAACCCGACACGCCCGTCACACAGGTAAATACGCCCAGCGGTACCTTAACGTCAATCTTTTTCAGATTGTTTTCCTCTGCGCCCTTTATCTTTATAAATCCAGATGGTTTGCGTCGGCTGGCAGGAACCGGTACCTGAAGTTTTCCGCTGAGATATTGTCCGGTAATGGATTTTCTGTTTTTCATAATCTGCTTTGCCGTTCCCACGGCAACCACCTCGCCGCCATGTTCGCCGGCTCTCGGTCCGATATCCACCACATAATCAGCGGCCAACATTGTATCTTCGTCATGCTCCACCACAATCAACGTGTTTCCCAAATCCCGAAGATGCTGTAATGTCTTCAACAGTTTTTCATTATCATTCTGATGAAGGCCGATACTTGGCTCATCCATGATATATGCCACGCCAACCAGTCCCGAGCCAATCTGTGTAGCCAGACGGATACGCTGCGCCTCACCGCCGGACAATGTTCCGGTAGCTCTCGCCAGACTTAAATAATCCAGTCCCACATCAATTAAAAACTGCAGTCTTCCCTTAATTTCCTTCAATATCTCTTTGCCAATGGCCATCTGGGTTTCGCTCAGTTTTAATTCTTCCAGAAACATTCGCAAATCTCTTACGGACATTTCTGTCATCTCGATAATATTTTTATCTCCTACCGTCACTGCCAGTGACTCTGCTTTCAGTTTATGTCCATGACAGGTACTGCATGGAGTAATCCGCATAAATGTTTCGTATTCCGCTTTGGAGGACTCTGCACTGGTTTCACGGTAACGTCTCTCCACATTTCGTATCAGACCCTCAAAAGCAATATCGTATGTGCCCACGCCTCTCTGACCTTTATACTTTACCGGAACACTCTCCCCGTTTGTGCCGTAAATCAGAATATCCTGTATCTTTTTCGGATACTTCTCAAAAGGCGTGTCCAAATCAAAACCATATCTCTCGCATAATGCCCGCAGAATGGCATTAGTAAAACTTTTTCCGTCATTGGCGCTCTGCCATCCAAGCACCACAATTGCCCCCTCATTGATGCTCAGGCTCTTGTCCGGTATCATCAAATCCACATCAAACTCCATCTTATATCCCAGACCATAACAGTCCGGGCAGGCACCAAAGGGATTGTTGAAAGAAAAACTTCTTGGCTGTATTTCGTCAATGCTGATTCCACAGTCCGGGCAGGCAAAGTTCTGGCTGAAAGTCATCTTCTCCTGTCCGATGACATCCAGATTCATCAGCCCTCCGCCCAGTTTTAATGCGTTTTCAATGGAATCCGTCAACCGCTTCTCAATTCCTTCACGGATACTCAGACGGTCAATGACCACCTCGATGTTATGCTTGATATTCTTGTCCAATTTTATCTCTTCCGACAGTTCATACATGTTTCCGTCCACGATCACACGAACATATCCGCTTTTCTTGGCGCTCTCAAATACCTTTTCATGACGTCCTTTCTTGCCACGCACGATGGGCGCAAGAATCTGAAACTTTGTTCTCTCCGGCAGCATAAGCACTCTGTCCACAATCTCATCGACAGACTGTTTCTTGATTTCTTTGCCACACTTTGGACAGTGGGGAATGCCCGCTCTGGCGTACAGCAGCCTCATATAATCATAAATTTCCGTCACTGTTCCCACGGTAGAACGGGGATTTCTGTTGGTGGATTTCTGGTCAATGGAAATGGCCGGCGGCAATCCCTCGATACTCTCCACCTGGGGTTTTTCCATTTGTCCCAAAAACTGTCTCGCATAGGAAGACAGAGACTCCATGTATCTTCTCTGCCCCTCTGCATAAATCGTATCAAACGCCAGAGATGATTTTCCTGATCCGCTAAGTCCTGTAATGACGGTAAACTCATCCCTTGGAATATCTATATCAATATTTTTAAGATTATGCTCGTTTGCACCACGTATCTTAATATACTTTTTTCCTGCCATTTATTGTTCCTCTCTCATGATTTCAATTTATTTGTGATACATTAATTTTAACTCTGCCAGACGTTCACGCATCTCGATTGCCGTCTCAAAGTCCAGCTCTGCCGCCGCTTTCTGCATACGTTTCTCAACCTTGTCCATTAACTTCTTCAGTTCTTTGGCATCCATAGATTCCGGATCTTTCTCAATATCATGAATCTGTTTATCAACTTCTTTGGAAATACTGATCAGTTCCCGAATCGCTTTCTTGATGGTGGTCGGTGTAATGTTGTGTTCTTCATTGTATTTCTGCTGAATCTGACGACGACGGTTGGTCTCCGAGATGGCCTTATCCATGGATTCTGTCATTGTATCTGCATACATAATCACATGACCTTCTGCGTTTCTTGCCGCACGGCCTATGGTCTGAATCAGGGAAGTCTCCGAACGCAGAAATCCCTCCTTATCCGCATCCAGAATCGCCACCAGACTGATTTCTGGGATATCCAGTCCCTCACGGAGCAGGTTGATACCTACCAGCACGTCAAAAACGTCCAGGCGCATGTCTCTGATAATTTCCGTTCTTTCCAATGTATCTATATCGGAATGCAGATATTTCACACGAATGCCCACATCCCGCATATAATCCGTCAAATCTTCTGCCATCCGTTTTGTCAGAGTCGTAACCAGAACTTTGTTTTTCTTCTCTACTTCTTTGTTAATCTCCGAAACCAAATCATCAATCTGTCCCTGTACCGGGCGGACGCTGATTTCCGGATCCAGCAGACCGGTCGGTCGGATAATCTGCTCTGTCCGCAAAAGTTCATGCTCCTGCTCGTACACATTCGGCGTGGCAGAAACAAAAAGCATCTGGTCTATCATACCCTCAAACTCCTCAAACTTCAACGGTCTGTTATCTTTCGCCGAGGGCAGTCGGAACCCGTAATCCACCAGTGTTCCCTTTCTGGACTGGTCTCCATTATACATGCCGCGCACCTGGGGAATGGTAATATGACTTTCATCCACGATAATGAGAAAATCATCACCAAAATACTCCATCAGTGTATGAGGCGTCGCTCCCGGCGCCAGTCCTGCCATATGACGGGAGTAATTTTCAATACCGGAACAGATGCCGGTCTCACGAAGCATCTCCATATCAAAATTGGTACGTTCGGCAATCCGCTGTGCCTCAATTAATTTATCCTCTGATTTAAAATATGCCACCTGCTCTGCCAGTTCTTTTTCAATATCTTTAATGGCACGCTCCATCTTTTCCGGTGCCACCACGTAGTGGGAATTAGGAAATATGGCGACATGCTCCAACTGACGGCGCACCTCACCTGTCAACGTATCAATTTCCGTAATCCGTTCTATCTCATCATCAAAAAACTCAATGCGCACGGCACTGTCTGAATAAGACGCCGGAAATACTTCCAGATTTTCCCCGCGTACTCTGAATGTACCGCGCTTAAAATCCATATCATTCCGGTCATACTGTATCTCAATCAGTTTATGAATAATATCATCCCGGTCCCGGATGTTCCCCGGGCGCAGGGATACCACCATATTTTTATAGTCAATCGGATCACCCAGCCCGTAAATACAGGATACTGATGACACAATAATCACATCCCGCCGCTCCATTAATGCCATGGTAGCCGAATGGCGAAGTTTGTCTATCTCGTCATTGATGGCTGAATCCTTCTCAATATAAGTGTCCGTGCTCGGCACATATGCCTCCGGCTGATAATAATCATAATAGGAAACGAAATATTCCACCGCATTGTCAGGAAAAAACTCCTTAAACTCTCCGTAAAGCTGTGCCGCCAGCGTCTTATTATGCGCAATAATCAACGTGGGTTTATTTAGTTTTTCAATGACATTTGCCATAGTGAATGTCTTACCCGAACCGGTAACTCCCAGCAAAGTCTGAAACTGGTTGCCTTTCTGAAACCCCTCCACCAGTTCTTTAATCGCCTGGGGCTGGTCACCGGTAGGTTTGTATTCTGAAACTAATTTAAAATGATCCATAGAACATCTCCTTCATGAATCTAGTATTTTCATTTTCTTCTGCTATTATAACAGAGTATAAAAAGAAAGTACAGAACAAACATTCGATTTTTGTTTCCATTTCAACCGGATTGCGAAACAAATGACATTTTACCCGAAAAAAGCTGATGCTATTTCGCATCAGCCTTTATCTCACCAATTCTTACCAACATAAACTTTGTCAGAACCGGTCCTATTAATTCATAAATAATCGTTCCACATACGACCACTGCCGTAATTTCGTTAGCATATTGGGGGACTACCGAGCCGCACATCATCGCCAGTCCGATTGCCACACCTGCCTGCGGAATCAGACCAATACCCAGATATTTCTGCACTACAGCTTCTGCATGAGACAGCTTTCCTCCAATAAAAGCTCCCACCATTTTACCGAGAACACGCACAATAATATAGACCACGCCTATCACTCCTACTTTCGGCAGAATGGAAATGTCCATACCTGCTCCGGTGACGAAGAAAAACAGCATGAAAATCGGGGGTGTCATCCGGTCCACCTGTTCAAAGACCGGTTCCCAGTTGTGGGAAATGTTTACCACCGTGATACTCAGTGCCATGCATGCCAGAAGGGGCGAAAAACTAAGTATCTCTATGTGGGAAACTGCCACACAGAAAGAAACCATGGCAATGGTAATCGCCAGACGGTTTCCTCTTCCGGTATAAAATTTAATTAATATCGTAAAAATAATTCCCAATAAAATACCAAACGCTAACGAGCCAAAAATTTCCTTCAACGGCTCAATAAATGTCATTACACTGACCTGACCGGTAAGGGTTCTCGCCAATGCCACGCATACACCGTAAGACATCAACGCCGTAGCGTCATCAATGGCTACTACCGGAATCAGTGTCTGTGTCACAATACCCTTTGCTTTGTACTGTCTCGCTACCAAAATAGTCGCCGCCGGGTCTGTTGCCGCCGCAATGGCTCCCATAATCAGCGCCAACTGGATATTTCCCGTGACAGCATAGATTCCCAGAGCAACCAGAATTACTGCACCTACTGATTCACAGCAGGCAATCACAATCGGTGATTTTCCTAATTTCTTTATGTACTTAAACTCAAACTCCGTTCCTATGGAAAAAGCGATAAATCCGGTTGCCAAATCCTTAATCACGTCAAACCGCTCCACCATTTCCTGTGCCACATTCTGACCGAAGAACTGCTCCATGCGATGTGTTCCCAGAACTAACCCTGCAACAAGCCCCATGATAATGTATCCTGTCACGTTAGGCAGCTTAAACTGTTTTACAATCTTTCCTGCAATCAGGCATAAAAACAGCCCTGCCGTCAGATATATCAGTAGTAAATATTTCGCATCCATTTTACTCTCCAAGCCCCTCCGCGAAATCAATCGGAACCGTAAACATAACAGCTGTTTCCGGTTTATTAATATCTCCAATAACCTTCTTGATGACCTCTTCTGCCTCCTGCAGCAAGTCATCTTTTAGAATAAACATAAGCATTTTGCACTCTTCGTTATATTCAAAATTTTTCGCACGCCTTAGAACACCGCCGATAATGATGGAATCATCCGACCATGCGCTAAGTCCCTTTGTCATACTTTTTGCATCGATAATGGTTCCATGATGAATTCCGATATTTTTCAGTTCATCATTTAATTCACTAATCAGATTGGTCTGCTTTAATATTAATGTCAACAACTTCATTCTGACACCCTCTCACTGTCATTTTTTATTTTTCCACCGGCTTTTCATGGATTTTCACCCGGTGCTCCCTGCTTTTTCGCTATTTCGTTTCACCTGTCAGCACTTCCTGCGCTTTTTTCAGCTGCACATCCTCTTTTTCGTCGGTTCCGGCTTCCACTTTTACATCCGGTGTAATACCTTTGCCATGAATATTTTTTCCGCTAGGCGTATAATACTTTTCCACCGTCAGTTTGATTGCAGAGCCGTCATTTAAGGGCACAATCTGCTGCACAATCCCTTTTCCAAAAGACTGTGTACCGATAATCTTTCCTGCACCGAAATCCTGTATTGCTCCCGCAAAAATCTCCGATGCACTGGCACTGTTTTCATTTTGAAGAACTACCATCGGCATATCCAGGCAACTTGGATCCGACTCCTGTTTTTCTTCATTTCCATACTTGTCTCTGGTGAAAACCAGTGTTCCCTCCGGAAGAATTTCATCTAAGATTTCACAGACTATTTCATAAGAACCGCCCGGATTATCCCGCACATCGAAAATAACCTTCTTCATTCCCTGTTTTTTCAGGTTGGTTAATGCTTTCGAAAACTGTTCGCCTGTTATCTCATCAAATTCCGTAATCTGAATATAACCAATCTTCTTTTTGTTGTCTAACATTTTATATTCCACGGTGGGAACTTTTACCTCATCTCTGGTAATGGATAAATCTACATAGTTTTCTTCTGACTGGCGATATACGGTCACTTTTACTTTGGTTCCTTTTTCACCTTTCATTTTGGACACCACTTCGTCCACACTTTTTCCTGTCACATCCTCGTCATCCACTTTATAGATAATATCCCCGTTTTTCATTCCGCCTTTATCTGCCGGTCCGTCTTTGAATACCTTGGAAACGGTCACCACATTGGTTTTCATATCCTGAGAAACCAACGCTCCGATGCCACTGTACTTTCCGGACGTAGACTGCTGCAGTTCCTCAAATTCATCCGCGGTATAATACACGGAATAAGGGTCTCCGATTCCTGCAAATAACCCTTTATACAGTCCGTTCTCCAAGTCTTCCTTGTCCGTGTCTTCCAAATAATAGGCGTCGATGACCTCTTCTAATACTTTTAATTTCTTTTCTGCCTTATCGGTCGCCATAGTTTCATCAGAAGTGTTGATTCCCATATCGGAAAAATAGATTCCCACCCCGATTCCTGCCACAACTACCAGCATGGCAAACATTCCCAGTAAAAATCCCGGAATAAATCTTGTCTTATTTTTCACCTGTCTTCAATCCTTACTTTATAAATAATTCCACGGGTTCGCCCAGTTACCCGGCAGCGTACCAATGGTAACGCCGAAATGTAAATGGTTTCCAAAGGAATATCCCGTGTTGCCCACTGCACCAATATACTGTCCTTTGGATACATGCTGTCCGGCGGACACGCCAATAGAGGACATATGCATATATACGGATGTGACGCCGTTGGAATGAGTAATGCCTACCCAGTTTCCGGCACTGGAACTGTAATTTGCCCATGCAACGGTACCGGATGCTGCCGCTACAATCGCTGTGCCTGAAGGCGCCGGAATATCAATACCGTTATGACCGGAATCCCTTCCATCAGTATCTCCATAATTGGAAGAAATACTAGTATGTCCCGGAAGCGGCCATCCCCATGAACCGTCACCACTGCCCTGATTCTGGTTGCTCGGCGTGGTGGCCTGAGGCTGTGTATTCTGGTTCTGTTGCTGTTGCTGCTGTTGTTGCTGTTGCTGCAGTTCCTGCTGTCTTCTCTGCTCCTCTGCCGCTCTCTGTTTTTCAGCTTCAATGGCTTTTTGTATTGCCGCCTGCTGTGCTGCAATTTCCGAATCGATTTGTTTTGCGGAAGCTTCCGCCTGCTCAATCTGTGCCTCATATCCTGACAGTTCCGCCTGCTTGCTGGATGCTAAATTCTCCAAACTGTTCTTTTGTGTCTGCTGCTTATCCTGCAAAGCCAAAAGTTCTTTCTCGTCTTTTTCAAGTTTTGTCTTCGTATCTGCAATGGTCTGTCTCGTTTCTTTAAATTTTGTCAGCATATCTCTGTCATATTTGGACACTTCCGATATGTACTCCGCCTTATTTAAGAAATCCGTAACACTGTCTGAATTGAACAGCAAATCCAAAAGCTGCGTGTCTCCGTTTTCATACATGTATGCAATCCGCAATTTCATGCTTTCGTACTGTTCTTTTACGCTTTCTTCCGCTTCTTTTAACTCTTTCTTTGCTTTTTCAATATTCGTTTGCGTATCTTCCAGTTTCACGGTCGTTGCGCGAAGATTTTCTGACACGTTTGTAATTTTCGCATCAATTTCCTTAATATACTCCTCCGTGTTTGCAGCCTTTTTTTCTAAATCTGCTTTCTTTTCTTCCTCCTGCTGCTTCTGCTGTTTCAAATCGTCTATTTTACTGGAATCTGCGTTCGTCTGCGCTGTCGTGCCTGCCAGACAGACTGTCAGAACAAATGCCAAACCTAAACATAAAAACTTCCTCATATGCAAACCTCCATTAAACCTTCAAATGTTTCCTGATTGATAGTATCGAGCCGATAAAGCCGATACCTGCGCCAATTCCCAGTCCTAACGGAACTAAAATCACAAATATATCATGGGCTGAGGCAAATGTAAACGAACTTGTCATAAACCCGAATTTTGTCATCACGAAAGAAATAAATTTACTGTATACCACTCTGATTAAAATCAGCGGCAGTGTGGAACCTACCAGTCCGATAATGACACCTTCTATAATGAAAGGCGCCCGCACAAAGCCATTGGTGGAACCTATCAGTTTCATAATCTTTATCTCCCGCCGTCTTACGGAAATACCAATCATAACCGTATTACTTATAAGGAATATACCTACTCCCAACATAATAATGATTAGGGCAATGGATACATACCATAACAGTCTGGAAATTTTTGCCAGTGTTTCCTTCGCCTGTTCAAAATGTTTGACCTCTCTGACGCCCTCCACTTTTTCCAGGCTGGTTACAAAAGCATCCTGATCCTCGATGGTATTTAAAAATACCGTATATGACGCTGAGTTTGCCAGCGGATTGTCATTGGCAAAAGCTTTTGCCACATCATCGCCGGCATCTGAGAGGTAATTTTTCTTAAAACTTTCCCATGCCTCCTCAGCAGAAGTATATTCACATTTTTCTACCCGCTCATCCGCTTTGATAATATCTCCGATGGCATCAATTCTTTCCTGGCTTAATCCCTTATCAAAAAATACGGTGATACCAAGATTCTTCTCCACCTGTTTCTCTATGTAATTGACATTAATTATGATTGCAAAAATGACACTGATTAAGAAAATACAGGCTGCAATCGTGCACATGGATGCGATAGAAAATAACTTGTTTCTCTTTATGTTTACCAGTCCCTGACCTACACAAAATTTGGCTGTTCTTGCATTCATCTATTCCACCACCTTACTGTCGCTCACTTTAACACCCTTTTTCATTGTAATTACACGCTTCTGCATTGCTTCTACGATTTCCAGATTATGTGTAACGACAATTACGGTAGTTCCCTGACTGTTTACTTTATTTAATAATTTCATAATTTCCCATGAATTTTCCGGATCCAGATTTCCCGTCGGCTCATCTGCCAGAAGAATATCCGGCTGATTGACCAGCGCTCTGGCAAGGGCAACTCTCTGCTGCTCGCCGCCGGACAGTTCATTTGGATAAGAACGGTATTTTTCGGATAATCCCACAAGCGATAAAACTCTGGCCACATTTCTCTTGATATCTTTTGGCGAAGCTCCCACAACACGCTGCGCAAAGGATATGTTGGAATACACATCCCGGTCCTGCAGCAGCCGGAAGTCCTGAAACACCACACCAATCTTTCTGCGGTATTTTGCAACGCCTCTGGATTTCAATTTTGACAATTTTGTATCATTTACGGTAATCGTTCCTTCGGTAGGGTTCAATTCCTTCAGAAGTAGTTTAATAAACGTGGATTTTCCCGAACCACTGGCTCCCACAACAAAAACAAACTCTCCGTCTTCTATTTCAAGGTTCAGATTACTGAGTGCGGGAGCACCGTTCCCGTATGATTTACTCACGCCTTTAATACTAATCATTTGTTCTCTCCTTAACACGCATGAAAAGTGAAAAGCATTTGCGGCTTCTCACTTTTTAATTTTTATCTCCCATATTTCAAATGGAATTTGCTCTCATTCCGTCTGCCGGGCTTTTGTACAAAATCAAGGTTGAAAGAAACTTTCAACCTTAAAATTCCGTATTTCCCATATATTTCATATACTTCACAACCATCAGAGCAATTTTAAACGTGATGGCGTCTTCAAACACCCTAAGGTCAAGACCGGTACTTTTTTCAAGTTTATCCAGTCTGTAAACCAATGTGTTTCTGTGAATATATAACTGTCTTGACGTCTCTGAAACATTTAGGCTGTTCTCAAAAAATTTGTTAATTGTGGCAAGTGTTTCATCATCAAACTCATCCGGAGACTTTTCGGCAAAAATCTCCTTGATAAACATCTTGCACAACGGTACCGGCAGCTGATAAATCAGACGTCCGATTCCCAGATTATTATAGGCAATCACATTCTTTGTACTGAAAAAAATCTTTCCTACATCCAGAGCCATCCTTGCCTCTTTGTAAGAACGTGACACTTCTTTTATCTCTTTTACAATGGTTCCATACGCAATATTTGCTTTCACCATTGCTTCTGTATTCAACATATCAACAATAATATTGGAAATACGCTCAATCTCCTCATATCCCTGATTGTCGTCCAACTCCTTTACAAAAATAATGCTCTTTTCATCCACTGCCGTAATAAAATCTCTTTTATGTCCGGTAAACATGGTACGAATGGTTTCCAAAGCCAAACTGTCTTTCTCGTTCTTTGTCTCAATAATGCAGACACACCTTCTGGCATCCACATCCACATGCAGTTTCTTCGCACGATTATATATATCCACAAGGAGAAGATTATCCAATAACAGGTTTTTGATAAAGTTATCTTTGTCGTATCTTTCTTTGTATGCGGTCAACAGCCCCTGAATTTGAAAAGCGGTCATTTTCCCCACCATAAACACATCATCACTGGTTCCCTGGGCAATCAAAATCAGTTCCAACTGATTTTCATCGTATACTTTAAAAAACTGGTACTCCTGCACCGACTGACTGTCTGCCGGGGAAGCTACGAACGCACGGACGGCATTCTCAAACTGTTCTTCTGACTGCGATGTGGTGGCAACTATTTTTCCGTCTGTGTCCGCCACATGTAAATCAACCCTTGATATACTTTTTATCCCCTCAATTGTATTTTGTAAAATTTGATTTGAAATCATAGATATCTCCTTGTTTTCCTGCTTGTGTTATGTAAACAATAACTCAATTTATATTTTAAACGAATTCAATTCAAAAAACAAGACCAAACTCCCCTCTATAATGTAAACTTTTTGTGTCCTGTGCAGCAGAAAACATTTGCCTGCAGACTTTTCCGAAAAACTTTCTATGAGCATCCATTGTTTTGTTACAAAATAAGAGGACCGGTACCAAAAGTATAAGTCCTCTTATTTTATTTTCACAGGTTAAATTTAGTTTGTAATAACCTTTTCCGTTTCTTTATCGAAAATATGTAATTTGGAAAGATCCATGGCAAACTGTACTTCATCACCCGGTCTTGCCTCTGTACGTGAATTTACTCTTGCTGTACAGTCGAAACCTTCCACATCAAAGTATAAGTAAACTTCTGCACCAAGTAACTCGTAAATTCTGATGGTTGTCTTAAATACGCTGTCCGGTGACTCTGCAATAAAGCTTTCCTCATCATGAATGTCTTCCGGTCTGATACCCATAACGACAGTCTTTCCGACATAACCGCCTTCCTCAAGAACTTTTGCCTGTTCTGCAGGAACCGTAATATATGTTCTCGCCTGACCGATATGTAACTTGATAGCGCCGTCAACCTTTTCCACTTCTGCGTCAATGAAGTTCATCTGTGGTGAACCCATAAATCCTGCAACGAATAAGTTCACCGGCTTATCATATAAGTTCTTCGGTGAATCTACCTGCTGAATCACACCGTCCTTCATAACGACGATTCTTGTACCAAGAGTCATAGCCTCTGTCTGGTCATGTGTTACGTAGATGATGGTTGCGCCCAATCTCTTATGAATCTTTGCAATCTCCACACGCATCTGAACTCTTAACTTTGCATCTAAGTTTGAGAGAGGCTCATCCATAAGGAATACCTTCGGATTACGAACGATTGCACGTCCCATGGCAACTCTCTGTCTCTGTCCACCGGATAAAGCCTTCGGCTTTCTGTCAAGCAGCTGCTCCAGATCAAGAATCTTTGCTGCGTCCTTAACCAGTCTTTCCTGTTCAGCTTTTGGTACCTTTCTTAACTTCAGACCAAACGCCATGTTATCATATACCGTCATATGTGGATACAAAGCGTAGTTCTGGAATACCATTGCGATATCTCTGTCTTTTGGCTCAACGTCGTTAACCAGCTTGTCTCCAATATATAACTCTCCTGATGAAATTTCTTCAAGTCCTGCAATCATACGAAGCGTTGTCGACTTACCACAACCTGAAGGTCCTACAAAGATGATAAATTCTTTGTCCTTAATTTCTAAGTTGAAGTCCTTAACAGCCGCAAATCCGTTTGGGTATACTTTGCAGATGTTTTTAAGTGATAAACTTGCCATATGTTTCTTTCCTCCAAATATTATATAGATTTTCTCTACTCTCGTATGAACACATTCTAAATCACATTGTACCAAATTGCTATATGTCAATTACACAAAATAATGAAATAAAGTTTGTTCATTTTGCATAGCCTCTATGCTAATTATCTAAAAATATGTTATTTTCTTTGATGATTATACGCTTTTCTTTGAGCAATCTGCCAATAGCACGCTTAAATTCACTTTTGCTCATTCCGAAATCTTTACGGATAATTTCCGGTTTTTCCTTATCTGTATAACCAATTTGTCCATGATTCTTTTTCATATAATCAAGAATCTTCTGTGCGTCATCTTCAATTTGAAGATAAGATTTCTTGCGGAGTGCCAAATCCAGCTTGCCGTCAGGGCGTACACTTTTCACTCTGGCTTCCACTTCCATTCCAATGTGCACATTGGTCGTCAGCTCTTTCGTCTGTATCAGACCGTGGTATTTATTATTCACGGCAACAAACGCTCCATACTGTGGATTGTAGTTATAAACCACACCTTGTACCATATCTTCCGCCTCGTATGTGGAATTGCAGCTCAGGTAATTATAGACCTTCATGGTGGCGCACAGACGGCTGCTCTTGTCCACATAGATTCCTACCAATACCTTATCTCCGGCTTTTAATTCTGTGGTCTGCTCTTTATATGGAAGAAACAGATCCTTTCCCAGCCCCCAGTCTAAGAAAGCTCCGATTTTCGTTACCTCTTTCACTTCCACATACGCCGTCTCTCCTACCTGTGCCACAGGCTGGTGTATGGTGGCAATCAGCCGGTCCTGCGAGTCTCTGCAGATAAACACCGTTATCTCTGTTCCCACATCCGTCCCTTCCGGCACTTCATTTTTTGGCAGAAGCACCTTATCTTCTTCTGTTCCAAGGTACACACCAAAATCCGTCTTTTTCACTACCTTTAATGTTATTTTTTTTCCTAATTCCATCTGATTCTCCATTTTCCTTACTGCATAGCAAAGGCTACAGAACGGGACTGTAAAAAGAGATATGTTTTCACGATTAAATTTTTGTAAATTTAATCTGCGTATGAATCTCTCCACCGGCGCTTTCCAGACTCACTCCCATTCCATCTGCTTCCGAATATTTTTCACAAAGAATTTTTTCTCCCTCCACGGCCTCTTTGTGATAAACGATTTCTATTTGATTATAATCGGCATTTGAGGGAATATAGTCATATATCATCCGCAGATAATTGGCATTATTTACATGCCCGTTTGTGTCTATGTCAATTCCCTGTACAAAAATTTCTCCCAAAGATTCGCCGGCGCCGGAAAATTTGATTTTTCTTGATACCCCGATACTTTCAAAAGCCTCGTCTTTCATATACTTGCTGACATCCTCCGGCCGGATTCTCAACGGCATTCTCTGGCAGATATCGATAAGACTCCAGACTGATTCTGCCTTTGCCACAAAATCTCCGTTTTTATCTTTAATGAAAAACTGTCTTGTAGCCATCACCTTTCCAAAGTCCAATGGACAGGTACCCACTTCAATCTCATCGCCCAGCCGCAGTTCCCCAAACAACTGAATTTTGTATGCCAGCAGAACCCATGCCTTGTTTTTTTCATGCAGGTATTCTACACCGATTCCCAGATCCTGTGACTGCGCCGTACTGCAGTCCTGTAAATAATTTAAAATCTCATGATAAGGAACTTTTCCTGTTTTATCCAATCTGCTGAAAGTTACTCTCGTCTTGTATGTGTACATACTGTGCCTCTCTTACTTAGTTTAATGAAAATCTGTCCACCCGGTGGTTTCATTTGCACTCTCACCTGTATTTCCACCGATTGTCGTTTGCTCCGGTTCTGTTGTCGGCGGCTCTGTGACAGGCGGCTCCGTCGGCTGTTCCATGGCCGGTGGCTGTATTGTTGGTGTTTCCGGTGCAACTGTGGCTTTTTTGGTAACAACAACTTTCAGTTTTGCCGTTACCGCCGTATATTTCTGATTCTTATACTGAGCTTTATATGTAACAATATAAGTTCCCGGTTTTGACATGTCTACATTTCCTGTATGAGTCACTGTATTGCGGACTTTTAGCGCTTTTCCTTTATAAGACTTCACATTTTTTACATATGCATTATAATTAAACGGCTCACCTTGAGTTAACGTTACACTCTTTCTGGTCAGCGTCAGTTTGACTTTATGACTTTTCACATTATATTTAACTGTTTTTGACGCCTTTTTCTTATTTTTACCTTTGACTGTATATGTAATTTTGTAAGTACCTTTTTTTGAAAAAAGCACGGAACCCTTCTTTACCTTTACCTTTTTCTTTTTATACTTTACGGAGACCTTGATTTTGGAAGTAAGGTTGATTCCTGTGGCTGACCTTGCCTTCACACCTTTTAACAGATTCACTCTGCTGCCCTGAGCTACATCTTTTTTGGACTTTGCTCCTGTGATTTTTGGTGCTTTTGTGTCCACTACTTTAAATTTCACCGTCTTTACCGTCTTATTTCCCAAAGAATCTTTTACGGAAAACCTTACATTGTATGTACCAAGTTTTTTTGTGTTAATTTTTCCTTTTACCTTTACCTGTGAATCGGAGATTGTGTTTCCGGCACTGTCCTGAATCGTAACCAGATTCAACGGATTTACTTTTTTCCCATATTCCACCGTACTCTGATTTACAGTAACGGTTGGTTTCCTTTTCCGGTATGGATTGTTCGGATCCGGGTCTGTAGGATCCCAGTCCGTAAACTTTCCGTTTTTAATCGGTGTAAATGACGGTCTCGGCAGTGGGTCGTCACTTTTATCTCCCCAGAAAATAACAATTTTCGTTCCTATCGGGCACTTATCATAAATCCACTTCGCATCTTTGCAAAGCAGTCTGACACATCCGTGAGACGCTTTATTTCCCATAACGTTATACGCCGCTACGGACATGGTGGACTTGTCCCCG
Organism: uncultured Eubacterium sp.; assembly: GCA_904420085.1. GTDB lineage: Bacteria > Bacillota > Clostridia > Lachnospirales > Lachnospiraceae > Eubacterium_G. The sequence goes on from CAJFUA010000059.1 coordinate 20,131, forward strand.
TTTTTGTAATACCAGACAGAATGAAATAAAATACCCGTGGTGATTCTTGTGCAATACTGCGCATAACAGTTCCCAATCATTTCGTGCCAGCGGTATTTCACCGGTATGTAAAAAGTTCCTGTCGGCGTCTCGCTGCTGGGTGAGCAGATCATCGCTTTTACCGCCTTTTTCCCTTTATAAATTGTCGTACAGTTTGTTCCCAGATTTACCTTTATCGTATATTTTTCTGCCGCCTGTACTTCTGTCTTTTTTCCAACAGTAATGGAACCCAGTACAAGTGTCACCACCAGTATCAGCGCCATTCCTTTCGCTATTATTTTTTTCATAGCTTCCCTCCTGATAAATATTTTTTCTTTTAAAATATGCATTTTTTTCTTATGTCCTTGAAATATACTTCATTATACTACATTCTTTTTTTTTTACAATCTATTAATATTGCATTTCTTTCCATTTATAATATATAATAATATTCATGTCGATTTTTTAAATCAGAAGGAGGTCATATGGCAAATAAGCGGTTTTTATTATATTTTATTTTTTTGGCTGTGGGGTTTATTTTTCTGGCTTTGGACATGGATGTGAAAACAAATCTGGATTATCCCGCTCCTTACAATAATACGGAGAATGTTATCGGAGAATTCCAATATTACAATATTGCATCAACTTATGGTGCTAAATGTACTTATAAATTAATTGATACTTCTGATTCCAAAGATAATGGAGAACACAATACTACGGTTTCCGACACCACTGCCGCATCTTCCGGAAGCAGCCAGGCAAAAGTCATTGATAAAGTTTTTTTCGACAATATACATATCGATATTTTTAATGATTTCATCGGATTTTTACTTATTTTTATCGCATGTATCGGTCTGAGAAAATGTAATAAAATTTTTTCTTTATCTGCCGCCGGTGCATTTTGTGGAATACTTCTGCACATACTACTAAAAGCACTTCCGTTTTTTATAAACGGTTTGGCATTATGCAACTTTTCCATGATTTTGGGCGTTGCTTATCTGGGGAGCATCATACTGACCACCTTTTTGTTTACGAGAGGACTGTTTTCCATGTGTCCGGATGTCTGTTGCCGGGACGAACGGAAATGGGGTAAAATCACCTGGTTTATTACCATGGTTCTTCAAATACTATTAACTTTCGTATTCTGGATTGGTTCGGATTTTGACGCCCTAAAATCGCTGGGTTATATAATAGAAGGATTTTTAGTATTGGACATTGTAGTTTTCTTTATGATTTTAAAAAGAGTTTACACGTATCTGGAAAAATCTTATAAGAATACTGTTTGAAACGGAGAGTAAGGGGTTTTATGAAAAGATTACGTTCATCTGCAAAAAAATTAATGATTCTGCTCTCTCTGCTTTTGCTGACTGTCCCGGCTTTTTTTATTCCGACAGGTGCCAATGACGCAGAGATGACTTTTCATGCCATATATGTAGGCTCCGGGGATGCACTGGTAATCAGCAGTGGCGGACATTATATGATTGTGGATTCCGGTCCCCCTGACAGTTCTTCCATGGTCATGAATTATTTAGAAAAACTTCATATTCCTGACAATAAAATAGATTATGTGGTGGCTACCCATCCCGACGGAGACCATGTGGGCAACTTTGACAAAATTTTTCAAAAATATGATGTGGGACAGGTTATTTACTCACCATGTACAAAAGCAAATGCTACTTATGCCAACTTTATTCAAAGTGTAAAAGAGAAGGGATGTTCTTACAGAAATCCTGTGGAAGGCGAATCATGGAAGGTCGGAGATGCAATTGTTACGGTTGTATATGACGGTTCCCAAGGTTCCACTTACAACGAGTGCAGTATCGTTTTACGGGTAACCTGCGGCGGTAAATCCCTGTTGCTGACAGGCGACCTGCCGTCCACCACCGAATCTTTATTATTGTCCAAAGGATATAATTTCAAATCGGACGTAATAAAAATCGGACACCACGGTGCAGGATCGTCTTCCAGCGCTGCCTTTTTGGACGCAGTTGACGCCCGGTATGCCGTTATTTCTTCTTTCCGTGGAGCCAATGCCTCCTTCCCGAAAGATTCTACATTGAAGAAACTTGCCCGAAGATTTGTGAAAGTATACAAAACTTCCGATGCCGATGTGGTAATCCGGTTCAAAAACGGAAACATTACCACTTCCAACAAAGAAAGCCAGAAGTTTATTTCCATAAGGAACGGAATCATTGCACTTTCCAACAATGTATTTTATGCTTCCGGAAAAGCAATCAAGCCGAAAGTCTCCTTAATTGTAAACGGGCAGGTGGTTCCGGCAACCCAGTACAAAATTAAATATTCTTCAAACAAACGTACCGGGTTTGGGAAAGTAAAGCTAACCGGCACAGAAGTTAAATATGTAAGCACCTGCAGTACCACTTTTATGATTCTGCCAAGAAGGGAAACTCTGAACGGTGAGGCTGCGGCTACAAACAAAATCCGTTTAAAATGGAGTCTGCAAAAATATGCAACCGGCTATCAGATTCGGTACTCCAAAAACAAAAAATTTAAAAAAGGGGTGAAATACATTACTATCCGTTCACCGGAAACCACAACGGCCACCCTCTCCAATTTATCGTTTAACAGAAAATATTATATTGCCGTCCGTGCCTATAAAAGTAATATCGGAAACGGAAAATGGAGTAAAACACTTACTGTAAAAACCAAAAAGAAACCGAAGCCAAAGAAAGTTCGGATAAAAGATTTCCTGAAAACGGATCATGGCGTCACCATTCAGTGGAAAAAACAGTCTAAGAAATACAAAGCCGGATATATCGTGCAGTATTCAAAGGATAAAACATTTAAAAAAGGGGTGAAAGAAGTCGTGATGAAAAAAGTTTCGTCTAATTTTATCCGGCTGAAAACAGCGAACCAAAAAACACCATACTATATCCGTATCCGAGGCTTCAATAAATACGGCAAGGGAAAATGGAGTAAATCATTAAAGTTTTAATTCATTTTTGTAACCCTATAAATAAAAAAAGAGACTATGTCTCTTTTTTTAATGCATTGATTACTTTATCATAATTTTGTTTCTTATGAGGAAATACACACTGACTGCAATCTTTTACTCCGCTTTCCAGAAAAACCGGATTTCCTCCACATTTTTCTCCCAAAGAATACAGGGGACAATAACAGAACAGACAGTTAAATTCCTCCAAATCTTCCGTTTCGTGACAGGGAAAAAACTCACATTTCTTGTTTGAAAAAAATCGGTAACTCATGTTTCACCGCTTCCTATTTGTCTCTTAAAATCACACTTACTCCGATACCCACTGCCTCCGGTCCGGTATGGGTGCCCACAACCAACGACAATGGATCATAATAAATATCTGTCACATCGCTGAATCTCTCTTTTACCTGATTCAGCCATGCATCCGCATCTTCCTGTTTGCGGAACGAACCGGCTGCCCCGATCCGGATTTTTTCTATATTATGTTCTGCTTTCAGCTGTTTCATATATTCTTCTGAATAATCCAGTAGCTTTGATACACTTTTTTTCATTCCCCGCACTTTTTCGATGGCATCAAACTTTCCGCCCACTGTCGTAAGAACAGGTTTGATATTTAATACCGCACCAAGAGCTGCCGCCGCCGGTGTTACCCTTCCGCCTTTTTTCAGATATTTTAAATCCTCCACGGTCAGAAAAATGACGGAATTGTACGCATTTCTCTCCAGTGCTTGCTTGATTTCTGAGGCTGATTTTCCCTGGTCTGCCATCCATTTTGCATCCAGAACCGACTGGCGCATCGTAACGGAAATACGGTGGTCATCCACTACCTGTACTTTCCCCTCATAATCTTCTGCAAACTGAATTGCCGCATGGCAGGAATTGCTCAAGCCACTGGACAGCGGAATATAAACCACCTCATCATATTCTTTCAGCAGTTTATCCCACAAATCCATGACGTCTCCCGGCGCAGGCATGGAAGTGCTCATATCCTTATCTCCTGCCAGTTGCTGATAAAACTCTTCCTCCGTAATATTTTTACCTTGATAAAATACTTCTCCTTCGATAATAATTGGTGTATATACCAGATAAATCCCTAATTTTTGTGCCTCATCCGGTTTTATTCCCGCATTGTTATCTGTCATTACCGCTACTTTCATAACTATCTCCTCACCTTTTATTGTTTCTCAGCCGTAACCCTTTTCTAATCTACTCTTTCCTGTCCCCAAAAGAACAGCGCTACCGTTCCCGGACCGGTGTGGCTTCCAATAGTGGTTCCGATATTATTAATCTCAATTTTTCCCTTTGTTTTTGGGAACTTTTCCTCCACCAGCAAAGCAACCTGTTTTGCATCCTCCATACAGTTTGAATGGCACAGATACACCTTGTCGTCATAATCATATCCATTGTCCGCCAGTTCTTCCATTTTGGCTACAATCGCCTTATAGACCTTTTTCTTTCCTTTAATCTTCATTCTCGGTATTAGTTTACCCTCTTTATCCACATTTAATAATGGACAGATGCCAAGAATTCCACCGACGATTCCCGCTGTTTTGGAAACTCGTCCTCCTTTAATATAGAAGGTTAAATCCGTAGAAAAGAACCAGTGATTGAGTCTTCTCTTGTTTGACTCTGCCCAATCACAAAGTTCATCAATACCCATTCCTTCATCTCTTAAATCTGCCAGTTTGTCCATTAACAGCCCGAATCCTGAAGATGCCGCCAGCGAATCTACGATATAAAGTTTTCTCTCCGGAAATTCATCCTCAAGATTTGCCTTTGCAACAAGAGCAGAGTTAATTGTTCCGGATATGCCGGATGATAAGGTCAGATGTATTACATCTTTTCCCTGTTCCAGATACTTTCTGAAATGCGCCTCATATTCTTCCGCATTAATCTGAGAAGTTTTTGTGTCCGCTCCATCCACCATCGCCTGATAAAATTCTTCGATAGGCATAGTTTTCCCCAAGTCATCCAAATACGGCTTCCCGTCCAGTTCATAGTGAAAACACAGATATTTGATATCTCTTTCGTTAAAATGCTCCGCTGTCAAATCTGCCGTGGAACAACAACTGATAATGTAATCTCCCATATTTCTTTCCTTTCGATTAACACTTATTTTCTCAAAATATTTTTTATTATATCATTATAAGATTTTTAACGCAAATAAAAAGAACTGATTCCTATGCGCCATGGAATGCAGTCCTTTCATTATGAAATATTTATTTTTTCAAACTTATATGAAAAAACTTATTTCACATTCATAATTTTATTATCATTTACCAAAATATAATCAATATTCTGTATATTTTGTAACTCTTTAAAAGTATACAAACTTCTGACTTTGCCATCTTTTTTACTTACTCTTGACAATCCCGTCCCTATTTCTTTTTCCGTATTAACTGCAACTTTCTCTTTGCCGTCTTTATAATGTAAGGTCACCTCACCCTTGATATCGCTTTCAGAATTTATCAAAATTCCTATTGGAGAAATAAATATGTTTGTCTGCTTGTCTAAAATATATTCATTATACTCTTCCATATCAGATAATCTGTATTCATACTTTTTATTCTTATTTTCAGTATCTACTATTTTAACATTTCCTTGAAAATCCTCATCTGCCCGAAACGAAAAGTATAGATATAGTACATCTCCTGACACCTCATATTTACTTTCCTGACTGGCAAATTTCCCCATTCGAAATCTGCCGTTCTTACCAAATCCGCCTGTTACAGACTGATTCGACGAATTTAATTCAATTTCCGGTCTTCCACCTTCTTTAACAATTGAAAATACACAATATCCTATATTAGCCGTTCCATCATATAAAGTTTCTTCTAATGTAATTGTATAATCATCTATCGTATATTTGTGTCCATTCTTCTCTATTAATTTTTCTGCATACACTTTATCACTTGATGCAAAAAATATTTCCTGCAACCCTTTTCTTTGACTGGAATCTGATTTTTGCCAGATACCAATTACCAAAATTAGTATGGCTATTAAGGCTATTGCTGTGAAAATTACTTTAACTTGTTTATTTCTCATATTTTTTCTCCAAATTTTAAAGATTTCCAAAATGTTTCCCTACTACTGTGCATATTGCTAGATTATGCCCGACAATTTGCTCATAAAATTTTATAACACATCCTTCCTAATCTGTAAATTCGTCTCAACTTCTTAAACATTATAAATTTTCCTTTATTACTGTATTTTGATATTTTATCATTACAACTAATAAATATAAATTATTTTCTACTTTAAATATGATTAAAATTTACATACGCATTTCCATCTAATTTTTGATAATAATTTGTGCTTCTTCCACTAACTCCAACACTAATTCCTCCTCCCGAAATAGATATTGACGGAGAAACCGATTTGTTTGATTTCCAATGATTATAGTCTGTTGCCATAATAACATTTTTCTTTGATGATGCCTTACAGGTAAATCTAATATTAATGTATTCATTTGTATATTTCTCATTACTTATTCCTAAACCATTCATTTTATTTCTTTCTCCAAATAAATTTACTGTAAAAGTAAATCCCGAAACGCCTGTATTTTTAGCAGTTGGTTTTGTATTTAAAGTTTCACTATAATTTCTTCTAAAAGCATGTTTGTCTAAATATACAGTTTGAGTCCAATAATGCTTTGCTGAATGATAACATTTTAACGAACTTTTATCGCAATCAGCTCTTTTCATTGTAACTCCCAAAACATCTTTTCCCCGATAATAGGCTTCTTTTAGCCATGATGCTGTGTAAGATACACTTATTTTTCCACCTTTCTTTTCTTGTGTACATATTAATACTGATTTAACTGCTTTTGATGGCGAATAATCTGTGTCTGAAGCAGGTTTTGTTGCACCTTTTACTTCGACTGACTTTATCCCCATTTTAGTAAAAATCTTAGATACAATATTTTCTTTCTCTTGATATTCATATATACCTTTCTCTATATTTTCTTCTATTATATCATCTACTTCCTCTTGTTTCATTTCTTCTACATTTTCTTTATAGTAAATAACCGAAACTTGAGTGGATCTATATTATAAAAGTGGACACGATTTATAATTCTTTGTTACAATAAATCATACACAAAAAGGAGGTAATCATTATGTCTA
>CAJFUA010000060.1 GCA_904420085.1 uncultured Eubacterium sp.
ACTGGCAAAGGAACAACATAAAATGATGGCAGCATAAGAAAAAAAGAAACCTAAAGGTAATTTACACACAAAAAAGGACTTGACCTAGTTTTCAGAAAATATATATGTAATATATTTCTGTTTGCCGGGAAATGAAAGAATTTTTACATATGCATTTGCTTTAGATTAACAAAACATATATGTAATCTGTTTTTACTTATAATGGATTCTCAAAAATCTTACATTTATTTTTAGGAATTTGACAAAATAACTAACGTTTGTGTAAAAATAACCAACGTTTATGCAGATTCTATTGACAAAATCAGCAAAGAACTTTACTGTAGTAGAGTGAAAAAGCAGATATTTGGGAGGTTGCAGGGCAATGAAAAAACAAAGAAAAAATATGTTGATAATGATGGTATTCTGCCTGATGTTATGTTTTAGTACAATGGGAGTAAGTAATAATATTAAGGCAGCGGTAAAACCTGACGCAAGAATTGTGGATTATGATTCCGGTTCCAGAACCGAACGGTTTCATTTCGGAAGAAATATCGGTGGGGTGGTAAATGTTACTGTTATAGGTGACAAGGAAAGTATCAACGTTACACAGGTAGCGTTTAAATCCAGCGACAGTTCTGTATGTTCTGTCACAAAATCCGGAGACCATTATGAACTGAAATTTTTGAAAGAGGGGATTTCCGTGATTACCATGACCTGTAAGGCAGATGGTGATTCGGTGGAAAAAAGACTGTTGGCATCCTGCCTTACCGGAATTAGTGATGCAGAAGGAATATTAAAAGCAAACAGTATTGTATACAGAGGATGTTCCGATCAGGAAGGAATATCTTCAAAGGATACAGAGATAAAAGCGAGGGTTAGCGAGAATAAAAATATAACCATAGATGGAGTCTGTGGAAATTATTATAAGGTGTGGATGGAAGATGAAGACTTTGGAGATACAAGTGAGAATTGGGCATATGCAAAGAAGCAGGATGTGATTATTCCGCTAAAAGCCATTGTGATTCCTACAGAAATGGAAATGTATGAGGATACCGAGGAGATGATGAATATTCAGTATGTTCCGTCTGTGGCAGGGATTGGTGAATTTTCATGGCAAAGTTCCAATACGAATGTGGTAAAGATTTCAGGAAATGGAAAATTAACGGCAGGGAAAAAAGGCAGTGCCGTGGTTACGGTAACAAGCAAAAGTAATCCGAAGATAACAAAGAAATGTCGTGTGCGGGTAAAACCATACATTCCGGTAACCGGAATTAAAATTATACCGGATAAGACAGAGACGGAAAATGGAGTATTGGGAAAAATCGAAGTAGAAATTATTCCCTCAGACGCTTCTGTGCAGGATTTTACATGGCATGTAAGCAGTGATGAAATCATGAAGGTAGATCCAAAAGGCAGATATATTGGAAAGAAACCGGGAGATGTAACCATAACCGTAACCACCGTGGAAGGTCAGTTTACGGACAGTTGCACAATCAGGGTGCTTCCAGTCAGTGTGAATGGCGTCACATTGCAAAAAGAGGCAGAAATTGATGTAAATGAGAAATATCGTCTGGTTTGGAACACGATTCCAACCAATGCCACCAATAAAGAGGCAAAATGGACCAGTGATAATGAATCTGTGGTAAAGGTGGATGAATTTGGAAATGTAACAGGGGTATCTCTTGGAAGTGCCAATATTCATGTCACCACAAAAGAGGGAAATTATAAGGCAACGTGCAAAGTGACCGTGAACAAGTTTGTAAAAGATATCCGCATGACAGAAGCTTATTATAAATTAAAAGCAGGAAAACGCAAGAAATTAAACATAAAAGTAATTCCACAGGATTGTACGAAAAAAGAATTGATGTGGAGAACGGATAATCAGGCAGCAGCATCTGTATTTCAGGACGGAACGGTAAAGGCGAACAGGCCGGGGGAGGCAAAAATAACGGTTTACGACCGGTATACCGGAGCATTCGCATTTGCACTGATTGATGTGACGGCAAATTTGAAAAAGCCAAAACTGAAAATAAGTGGTAAAAATCAGAAAATTACACTTACATGGAAAAGGCAGAAGTATGCCACAAAATATATTGTCTATGAAAAAATAAAAGGAAAAAAGAAATTTAAAAAGAAAGCAAAAATCGACGGGGATAAAACAAAATATGTAATTACGAATGCGAAAAAACAAAATCAGTACAAAATAAAAAGTTACTGCAAGTACAGCAATGAATACAGTAAATACAGTAATGTTAAAGAGGTGAAATAAGATGAAAACAGAGAATAAAAAATTCATCAGCATAATAAGGAAAGCCGTGTCAGGACTGCTGATTGTCACACTGACAGTAAGCATGCCCGTGACACAAAAAAGAAAAGAAACAGAAGTAAAAGCAGAAATAATCAGCAGACAAACGGAGTGGAACATCCGTTGCCTGAATGCAGAAAAATCTTACGAAGAAAGCAAACATCTGAAGAAGATCAAAGTGGCAGTGCTTGATTCCGGGCTGGATTATGACAAAGATTTGCCGGTAGCAGCGCAGAAAGATTTCCTGGGAGAAAAGGAACTGCATCCCTTATATCAGGATATGACGGGTCATGGAACCGGTGTGGCAAGTCTGATCTGTGCCAGGGAAAACGAGGACAGAATCACGGGAATCGCAGCCAACGTGGAACTGTACATAGGCCGTATTTTCGGATACGGAAATGATGCACCTGTAGAGAGGGTGGTAAGGGCTGTCAACTGGGCCGTTGAGGAAAAAGTGGATATCATTCACATGAGTTTTGGAACGGAAGAGTATTCCGGGGAACTGGAAGACGCCATTGAAAAAGCCTACCGGTCAGGAATCTTGATTATTGCGGCAGCGGGAAACTACGGTCAGGCGCCGGAAGATGAGTCAACCATTGAATATCCGGCAGCCTTTGACAATGTAATCGCCGTAGGAGCAACAGACAAATATAATAACATGACAGAGTTCAGTTCCACGGGAACAGAACTGGATGTGGTGGCACCGGGAGACCAGATACTGACCGACGGAGCCTTTGGCGGCGTGGCAGTAAATCAGGGGACAAGTATTTCTGCAGCACAGGTTACGGGAATTGCAGCCGTTTTGTGGGGGAAATATCCGGATAAATCCAATGAATTTATTAAAAGCCTGCTGGTGGGAAGCGCCAACAAGGAAGCCGTAAACAGTGAAGAGTGTGGAGAAGGGCTGGTAGATTACAGGGAAGCCGACAAAAACTACGAAGAGATGAATCAGGCATATGAGGAATATAAAAAAGAGGGTGTGTCTGAGGAGAAGGCAGTAGAGAAGGCAGAGGAGGAAATCCCGGAGAACAAAAACAGCGTGGAACAACACGGGGAAGTCAACTATGTGAACGCTTCGTGGTCAAGAAATGCCCATTTGACAGTGGTGGAGGAAGGGAATGAGAAGAATCCCGGTACAACAGGACAGACGGCTGAAAATGGTTACATTACAAGTGAGAATATCACCTATGTAAAAATGGGCGCGGTACATTCCGATACATATAAAGGCTGGAGTGGAATGAGTGCGAATCCGTATTTCCATGGACGGAACAATTATTTTGTAAATACGCACTATCTGTACTGCATGGCAGACAAATATATTGATACGAATAAAACGGCAACCTTCCCAACGAGAGATGAATTGAAGGTAAATGGAAAAAAGATAAAGGTTCAATATACGAAAGCAGTTGCAGGGAAATTGAAGGGAACAAACGAACTGACCAATTATTTTAAGTCATTTCAGGATGATACACTGCATGGCATGAAAGATTTTCCTGCAGATATAAGAAAGAAAATAGAAACAGACCGAACGGTACAGGGGTACGTACTACTCGGAACAGCAATCCATAATCTTACAGATATTTTCTCTCATAATGTATATAAGAAGACTGCCAAAAGGTATGGTGGGATATGGTGTTCCACAGTGCATGCAAAAAAGAATAAGGCTCTCGAGTGGATAGCAAGAGCAGATAAAGATACACCGAATGTCGATAAACGTGAAAAAAAATATCTGAATTATCTGATAAAGAATTTTGCCATATCCGACAAAAGAGCAGAGAAAGATAACCCGGTAAACTTAGAGAAAATGTATCAGGTGGCAAGTGAGGCGGGTATCTGCATACTGGCTGCAAGGGACAGCAGTAAAACATGGTATGAGCTGTTGAAAACCAAACTGAATAAAGCAAAGCCGGGAGGTCTGAGAATTAAGCAGATTAATGAACAGTGGAAGGCATTGACCGGCAAAGAGGGAAAATTTAAAAAATTCAGCGTTGGAAAAAACAATAAAACGAAAAAAATACAAGTCAGTTATACGATAAAAAATAATGGAGAAAAGAGTTGTAAAATTGGGGTACAGGTGAAACATGCATATGGTCGTTCGGTATATTCGGGAGGTAAATTAATTGAGGATTTGAATACAATTAATTTAAAAAAGATAAAAAATAGCAAAATGGAACTCCGTTCCTATAGGGGGATTACGACGAAAACAAGAAAATTGAAAGTTCAGTTTAAAATAAGATATTCCTGTAAGGGGATGAAGGGTGTACGCAAAATGAAAGGAAAAAAGAATACGGTGCAGATCGCAAAGATAGGAAAAAACGTAACATTTGTACCAAGAAACAATATTTTTGAGATGACAAAAGGAAAGAAAAAGAAGAAATTCAAAGGATGGCATCTTAAAAAATCAAATAAAGATAATATGTCATTTGTAAAATACAAAGCAAAAAAGAAAATGGATATTGAAGAGTTGTTGTGGTCAAGCGTTTTTGTAACACTTATGGCTAAAAAATATCGATTTATGCAATTCGAGCTTGATATGGTGTTTGATACCCA
>CAJFUA010000061.1 GCA_904420085.1 uncultured Eubacterium sp.
ACTTCGTCGCCCAGATCGACAAATTAAAAGTTGTAGTGAAACTTACTGAAAATATTGCAGATTAACAAATCAAATATGACTAAGAAGAATGAATACTGTTAATTTTTATATATTTGCTGGAATTAGTTAATATAAGTAAGAAATTTTGTTAGGAGAGAGAAATTATGATTACCAATTTTGATTATTTAAAGAACGATCCTCAATTTTCAACGTTCGCCGATGTAGCAATATCAGCAGAAAAAATAGTATTGATGGATCCGGAGGCTAGTATATTAAATAGTCGCAGAGCCATGGAGTTTGCTGTGAAATGGATGTATTCAGTTGATTCGGAATTGGAGAAACCTTATCAGGATAATCTCCAAAGTTTAATGAATGCAGAAGATTATAGACAAATTGTAGGTTATGACATATGGAAGAGAATGGATTACATACGAAGATGTGGTAATAATGTTGCGCATAACAGCAAAAAATTGGGAAGAGATCAGGCAATGTTATGTCTTGAAAATTTGTTTATTTATCTTGATTATATTGCGTATTGTTATTCAAAAAAATATGAACAACGTATTTTTGATAAAAATATAATTGAATCAAGAAGAAAGAAAATAAAAACATCAAAACAGGCTTCAGATGAGACGAGAAAAGAACTGCAAAAGCAGCAAGAAAAAATAGCGAATCAGGAGATCAATCTAAAAAAATTAATAGAGGAAAATGATTCCTTGAGAGCAGAATTGTCAGCACGTAGACAAGAGCAACAACCAACGTACGTTCCTAATCCACTTGATTTATCTGAATATAAAACAAGGAAACTTTATATTGACTCTATGCTCATAGAGGCGGGGTGGACAGAAGGGCAAAATTGGTTTGATGAGGTTGAACTCCATGGAATGCCTAACAAATCAGGAGTAGGATATGCAGATTATGTACTTTATGATGACAGACATAGGCCTCTTGCAGTAATAGAAGCAAAACGTACTTGTGTGGATGTTTCAAAAGGAAGGCAACAGGCAAAATTATATGCGGATATATTAGAACAGAAATATAAAAGAAGACCGGTTGTTTTTATTACGAATGGTTTTGAAACACATGTTATTGATGGACGATATCCGGAAAGAAAATGTGCGTCTATTTACTCAAAAAGAGACTTAGAAAAATGGTTTAATCTTCAGTCTATGAAAACGAGTCTCAAAAATATTATAGTGGATAAAAATATCGCCGGAAGATATTATCAGGAATCCGCAATTAAGTCAGTATGCACAAGTTTTGATGAAAAAAATAGAAGAAAAGCATTGCTTGTAATGGCGACCGGTTCTGGTAAGACAAGGACTGTTATAGCATTGTGTGATGTCCTATTGAAAGCTGGATGGATTAAAAATATTTTATTTTTGGCAGACCGAAACTCACTGGTCACACAAGCAAAGAGAAATTTTGTTAATTTGCTTCCGAATTTATCGTGTACAAATTTAGTGGAAGAAAAAGATAACTATAATGCTCATTGTGTTTTTTCTACGTATCAGACAATGATTCATTGTATTGATACAGTAAATGACAGTGAAGGAAAACTGTTTACATGCGGACATTTTGATTTGGTTATATGTGATGAAGCACATCGATCTATCTATAACAAATATAAGGATATATTCACTTATTTTGATGCGCCTCTTGTTGGGCTTACGGCTACACCGAAAGATGAAATAGATAAAAATACATATGAAATTTTTGAATTAGAAAATGGAGTTCCGACATACGGATATGATTTAGATCAGGCTGTGAAAGATGGTTATTTGGTAAATTATGTATCAGCGGAAGTAAAGTTGAAATTTATTGAACAGGGTATTGTATATGATGAACTTTCAGAAGAAGACAAAGAAGCTTATGAGGAGACCTTTGGCGGCGAAACAGGAACTGTTCCGGAATCAATAGATTCATCAGCACTTAATACGTGGATTTTTAATGAAGACACTATACGTCAGGTAATAAATACTCTCATGACAGATGGTATAAAGATTGATTATGGTCAGAAATTGGGAAAAACCATTATTTTTGCAAAAAACCATAATCATGCTGAAAAGATATTAGAAGTATTTAATAAAGAATACCCACACCTTCCCGAATTTGCCAAGGTCATAGACAATCATATAACGTATGCTCAAAGTGCTATTGATGAATTTTCAGAACCAAAGAAGATGCCACAAATTGCAATTTCAGTAGATATGCTGGATACAGGAATTGATGTACCGGAAGTTGTTAATCTGGTATTTTTTAAGAAAGTTATGAGTAAAGCCAAATTTTGGCAGATGATAGGTAGAGGAACAAGACTGTGTCCGGAATTATTAGATGGTGAGGATAAAGAAAAATTTTACATTTTTGATTTTTGTGGTAATTTTGAATTTTTCAGAATGAATAGAGGAAAGCAGTCTGCAAACATGATAGCATTGCAAGGAGCTATTTTTAATCTGAAGTTTGAAATTTCTTATAAACTACAAAATATTGACTATCAGGTAGAACGACTGATTGCATATAGAAAAAAATTAGTCGAACAAATGTCAGATAAAGTTAGAGAATTGCCGAGAGATAATTTTATGGTAAAACAGCATTTAAAATATGTTGAACTATATTCATCAGAAGAGAATTATAAAAATCTGTCATATGAGGATACGTTAATTGTAAGGGAAGAAATAGCACCTTTTATATTGCCGGATGTTGATGAAGCGAGTGCAGTTCGTTTTGATGCTCTTATATATGGGATAGAATTAGCATATTTGTTGGGTAAAAAATATACAAAAGCACGTGGTGATTTATATCATAAAGTTAATGCGATTGCTGATGTCGCTAATATTCCAGAAATTCAGGCACAGTCTGATTTAATTGATAAAATACTTAATACTGATTATATGGATCATGCAGGAATAAATGAATTTGAAGAAATACGGAGTAACCTTCGGAATCTTATGAAATATATTTCTAAGCAATCTATTCGCTATGATACGAATTTTGAAGATAATTTATTGTCTTTAGAGTGGCACGAATCAGAATTAGAAAACGATGAATTAAAAAATTATAAAGCAAAAGCAGAATTTTATATTAGACAACATCAGGATAATATTGCAATTGCGAAACTTAAAACGAATAAGCCTCTTACATCTATGGATATTGAAATGTTAGAAAATATGTTATGGAAAGAGATTGGCACAAAAAAAGATTATGAGAATGAATTTGGAGGGAAACCACTTGGCGAATTTGTGCGGGAGATTGTAGGTTTGGATATGAACGCTGCGAAAGAGGCATTTTCAGAGTATCTTACAGATACCAATTTAGATAATAGACAAATTTATTTTGTTAATCAAATTGTTGAGTATATTGTACATAATGGTATGATGAAAGATTTGTCCGTATTACAAGAGTCGCCATTTACTGACAGGGGAAGTATTGTTGAGGTATTTACTGATTTAAATGTCTGGATGGGGATTAAAAAAGTTATTGACGAAATCAATTCTAATGCTGTTGCGTAATTGAAAGAAAAATAACAATAGAGCATTCATCTGATATCATACAGTATGGATGCTCTATATATTTGCATATACATAAAGATTATAATGTCTGTTTCCTCAATTCTCTCAATCTCCGTATCAGAAAATACAAAAATACGCCCACCAATACTCCGGCGCTGATTCCGGAGGAAACAAATTCAAACAGCTTTCCGTTAAAAGAAGAAAAATTTAATATGTATTTTATCAGCCGTCCTGCCAGTATACTGCAGCTTACCCAGATAATGGGGAGAACAATATTGTTGACGCAGTCGAAGGAAAAATGAATGTCTTTTTTGATATACCGTCCATGCAGAAATACTGTTACTAAATCACTTCCCAGCAGTCCCCATAAATATCCGGTAATTCCCACCTGTGGAACGAGAAACCAGAGACATGCCAGACGAATGGCTGTTCCAATTACGTTATGAATAAAGGCGACATTGGTATGCCCTAATCCGTGGAGAATAGAACCCATGGAGATGGACAGATACATAAAAGGGCAGAGCCAAGCCAGAATTTTAATATATTCTCCTGCCTGAGAATGTCCGAAAACGGTTCCCCCGATAAAATCTCCGAAAGATAAAAAGAATCCGATAAAGAAGATACCCATGACGAGAGAAAACCATATGGTAACTTCGGTAGTTCTTCGTACCTGCAATCGGTTTCCGTCTGTATTGGCGCCCGCAATGGTGGGAAGAATCATTGTGGAGACCGAACTGTTAATGGCAGAAGGAAAAGAGATGACCGGCAGAGCCATTCCGGTTAAAATTCCGTAAATACTCAGAGCGTCATCGGATGACAGACCACTTTTCAACAATACAAGTGGCACAAGTATGGCCTCGAAACATTGTAAAAAAGTCATCATAATTTTATTAATGGTTAATATGTAAGATACAGAAAATAATTTCTTTATGGAGGAAAAAAGTTCCCGTATCTGAAATTTATATTTTTTCTCTCCGGAAAGTGCGATAACACAGAAAATGGCTCCGGCACATTCCGAGATAATCATGGAATATACGGCAAGCATCGGCGTGATTTTTATATGATTTTCCACGCAGACCATGCCGATAATAAACACGGCTCCCACTTTCACAACCTGCTCAATAATGGAGCAAAGAGCAGGAACCAGTGTTTTTTTCATACCAAGATAGTAACCTGAGACACAGGAATGAAAAGTGGCTAAAGGAATGGTAATGGAAGCGTATTTGAGCAGTTGGCAGCATTCCTTATTTTTGATGATGTACATGGAGACCGGTTCGGCAAAAAAATACAGGCATATTGTGGTAAATGCAGAAAGTGCCAACGACATTAAAATACTGCTGATTAAAATCATGAAACGGTCTGCTTTATTTTTACTTTCGGCCACAAATCGGGAGACGGCAATCTGAATGCCACCGCAGCTTAGGGCAATACAAAAGCCAAGCACCGGGAAAATCAGTTGGAAAATTCCCATGCCTTTTGCACCTATCAGGTTTGATAAGAATATTCTATATAAGAAGCCAAGAACTCTACTTGTCAAAGTGGCGGTTGTCAGCACAATTGTTCCTTTGATAATTTGTTTTTTTACAGACATAACATCACAAAAATACTTGTTTATTACAATCTATTCTAAATATTCAAAAAAATACTATAAACTATGAAAAAGGAGCAGTCATGATTTACTTGGACAATGCCTCTACAACGAAGGTCTGTCGTAGGGCAGTGCAGGCAATGGAGCCATATCTGAATGAGATGTATGGAAATCCGTCAGGTGTATATCAGTTGTCAAAAATGGCAAAAAAAATCGTTGATGAAGCCAGAGAAAATATAGCAAAGGCACTGCATACCAGACCGGACAATATTTTTTTTACCTCGGGGGGAACGGAATCGGATAACTGGGTTCTGGAAAATGCACACAATTTCGGAAATCATATCATAACGTCCACCATAGAACATCATGCAATTTTAAATAAATGTGTCAGTCTGGAAAAGGAAGGGATGGACGTATCCTATATCGGAACAGACAGGGAAGGTTTGGTAAATCCCTATGAAATAGAGCATGAAATTAAAAGTAACACGGCGCTGATATCCATTATGTTTGCAAACAATGAAATTGGAACCATTCAGCCAATCAGAGAAATCGGACGAATCGCAAAAGAGAATGGCGTGATGTTTCATACCGATGCAGTACAGGCGTTCTGCCACATTCCAATAGATGTGGACGAATTGGGAATTGATATGTTAAGTGCCAGCAGTCATAAATTTCATGGACCGAAAGGAGTAGGTTTTTTATATATCAGAGAGCCGGAAAAAATGCTGCCACTCATCTACGGTGGCGGACAGGAAAAAGGAAAGCGTGCCGGGACGGAAAATGTGATTGGCATTGCAGGTATGAGTGCAGCAGTTACGGAAGCCATGGAACAGCTTCATGAGAGAAGGAACAGGGAAACACAATTGAGAAATTATCTGATTCATAGAATCTTGCGGGAAATTCCTTATGTACGGCTGAACGGACACAGTACAAAACGACTACCCGGAAACGCAAACTTTACTATTGCAGGAATTGATGGAGCCTCACTGGTAGTGGTGATGGATCGGGAAGGAATCTGTATATCTTCCGGTTCTGCATGTTCTGCCGGAAGTGCCGGCCCCTCTCATGTCATCACTGCCATCGGAATCCCGGAGCAGTACGCATATGGCACCATAAGAATTACACTTTGCGCTGACAATACAAAAGAGGAGATGGATTATGTGATTCAGAGACTGAAAGAAAATGTGAAAAGAATGAGGGCTATGTAGAACAAAGGAGCTTGAATCAATGCAGGGAAATGACGGCATTGGTTCAAAGCTCCTTTTCTATACTGTAAATACTTTCAAGTGATATTTTTCAATGATGTCTTTTGCTTTATCAAATCCGTATCCGATATCTTTTGCCTGATGGGCATCGGAACCGACTGTCACGTACTTGCCCCCCAGTTCTCTATATCTTTTAATAATGTCCGTGTGAGGGTTTGGAAAAGAAAAACCGTTGGCGAGATTTGCCGTATTGATTTCTAATTTAATATCTCTGGAAATAATATGCTGCAAAATCATATCAATCAAATCCCGGTAATCAGCTACAGAATAATTTTTATCTTTATTCGGGCTGTACCGCACAATATAGTCCATGTGGCCAAGGGTATCTATCCGGTCAAACATCTTTAAGCCTTCCAGCAGAGTTATGAAATAAAGTTCAAAAGCCTCCCGGTCATCTTTATTTTCCCAAAATTTTGAATAATATGGGTCCATATTGTCCACAATATGACAGGAACCAATTACAAAATCGAACGAATTGGAAGCAATCAGGTTCCGGCATTGGGCTTTCGTGCCTGCCATCAGGCCAAGCTCAATGCCTTTTATAATTTGAATTTGGCCGGAATATTTTTTCCTAACATTGCTAATGGAAGAAGAGTAATCTTCTATATTAATAGAAGGAAGTTCTCCCTCGACAGGCCAGTCAAAATCCTGATGGTCTGTAATGGCAATTTGTTTCATGCCAACGGTAATGGCGCGTGTTACAATATTGTGAATTTTTTCATCTGAGTCAAAAGAAAACTCACTGTGAACATGATAATCTGAAAACATAATCTTCTCCATATATAATTTGTATTTTAATGTAGTAACAGTTCAAATCCACTGTTATGATTAACAATTAAATAAAATATAACAAATTGCCCGTAAGCCGTCAATTTGTAACAGTTCAGCCATGGCTCCCCAAACAGCTCGAATCCGCTTCGCTACTTCTCGCTGTTGGGGTTCACCATATAATCTGACAAATCCTTACCAAATTGCTTGCGAGCAATCAATTTGATAAGAATTTATCAGATTGCATGGCTGAATTTGACAAAATTTTAACAAAAAACCAAGAAAAACCACAAAAATATCTTGATATTTGTAAACTTATTATGTAAAATAAGCAATAGGTTAATGTTTATTAACAAAATTTATTCTTTATTTTTTAGGAGGAAAAATCAAATGGCAGTTAAAGTTGCAATTAACGGATTTGGACGTATTGGACGTCTTGCTTTCAGACAGATGTTTGGCGCTGAAGGTTATGAAGTAGTAGCTATCAATGACTTAACAAGTCCTAAGATGTTAGCTCATTTATTAAAGTATGATTCATCACAGGGTAAATATGAAAAGGCTGATACAGTTTCATCTACAGATGATTCTATCATCGTTGACGGAAAAGAAATCAAAATTTATGCAGAAGCTGACGCTTCAAAATGCCCTTGGGGAGAATTAAACGTAGACGTTGTTTTGGAATGTACAGGATTCTACACATCTAAGGCAAAAGCACAGGCTCACATTGATGCCGGTGCAAGAAAGGTTGTTATTTCAGCTCCTGCTGGAAATGATCTTCCTACAATCGTTTACAATACAAACCACGAAACATTAAAGCCGGAAGATACAATTATCTCAGCAGCTTCATGTACTACAAACTGTTTAGCACCTATGGCTGATGCTCTTAACAAATACGCAGAAATTCAGTCAGGTATCATGGTAACAATCCATGCTTACACAGGTGATCAGATGACTCTTGACGGACCACAGAGAAAAGGTGATTTAAGAAGATCAAGAGCAGCAGCAGTAAATATTGTACCAAACTCAACAGGCGCAGCAAAGGCTATCGGATTAGTTATTCCTGAATTAAATGGAAAATTAATCGGTTCTGCACAGAGAGTTCCTACACCAACAGGTTCTACAACAATCTTAACAGCAGTTGTTAAGGGTAAAGATGTTACTGTTGAAGGAATCAATGCAGCAATGAAGGCAGCAGCAAATGAATCATACGGATACAATGAAGATGAAATCGTATCATCTGATATTGTTGGTATGAGATATGGTTCATTATTCGATGCTACACAGACTATGGTAGCTAAGGTTGATGATGACACATATGAAGTACAGGTTGTTTCATGGTATGATAATGAAAATTCATACACAAGCCAGATGGTTAGAACAATCAAATACTTCTCAGAGTTAGCATAAGACATTGCGGTAAAATAATTAGAAATTAATTAGATCCAAAAGGGTCCGGCTTTCATGGGCCGGACCTTTTCGCTATGGCAATAAAATGTTTTGAAAGGAGCAAAATATGCTTAATAAAAAATCAGTTGATGATATCAACGTAAAAGGATTAAAGGTTTTAGTCCGCTGCGACTTTAACGTGCCTTTAAAAGAAGGTGTGATTACAGATGAGAATCGTCTTGTAGCAGCCCTTCCGACAATTAAAAAATTAATTAATGATGGCGGCAAAGTGATTCTCTGTTCCCATCTTGGAAAGCCAAAGGGAGAGCCAAAGCCGGAATTATCTCTGGCACCTGTGGCAGTCAGACTTTCAGAATTATTAGGTCAGGAAGTAAAGTTTGCCGCAGATGACAATGTAGTTGGCGAAAATGCAAAAGCAGCAGTGGCAGCCATGAATGATGGAGATGTTGTACTGCTTCAGAATACCCGTTACAGAGCTGAGGAGACAAAGAATGGAGAGGCATTCTCAAAAGAACTTGCATCTCTCTGTGATGTGTTTGTAAATGACGCTTTTGGTACAGCACACAGAGCACACTGCTCCAATGTGGGTGTTACAGAATATGTTGACACAGCAGTAGTGGGCTATTTAATGCAGAAAGAAATTGATTTCTTAGGAAATGCAGTGAATAATCCGGTAAGACCTTTTGTTGCTATTCTCGGAGGTGCAAAGGTTGCAGATAAGTTAAATGTTATCAATAACTTACTGGAGAAGTGTGATACCCTGATTATCGGTGGCGGTATGGCATATACATTTGTAAAAGCGCAGGGTGGATCAGTTGGTGATTCTTTAGTAGATGATTCAAAACTGGACTACTGTTTAGATATGATGAAGAAAGCCGAAAAACTTGGCAAGAAATTATTACTTCCTGTTGATACTGTGGCAGCAGATGGATTCCCAAATCCGATTGATGCCGAAATCGAGACAGAAGTGGTACCGACCAATGCCATTCCGGAAGGAAAAGAAGGTTTGGATATCGGACCAAAAACAAGAGAAATGTTTGCAGACGCTGTTAAGAGCGCTAAGACGGTTGTATGGAACGGACCAATGGGTGTTTCAGAAAATCCTTGTCTTGCAGCAGGAACAATTGCAGTAGCAGAAGCTTTGGCTGAGACAGACGCAACAACCATTATCGGTGGAGGAGATTCCGCAGCAGCAGTAAACAATTTGGGCTTTGGCGACAAAATGACCCACATCTCCACAGGCGGCGGAGCATCCTTGGAGTTTCTTGAGGGCAAAGACCTGCCGGGCGTAGTGGCAGCAAACGACAAATAATTGATTTGAGTTGTGTATAACAGGCGACAGAAAAGTGCGACTGTGCTTGCACAAGGAAGCACTTTTTCTGGCGGATGTTCATGCGAAGCAGCAATCAGATTTTTCATCTGATTGCTACACAACGACTGATAGGGCGCGCGACAAGAGTGAGAGCGCGAAGCGGTCGAACTCGTCTTCAAGTTTATGATACAATGAGAAAAAATTGGAGAATGCTGAGAAGAGTGAGAGCGCGAAGCGGTCGAACTCGTCCGTAGTCTAACAAAAAATAGGAGAAATAACATGAGAAAGAAAATTATTGCCGGCAACTGGAAGATGAACAAAACTCCTAGCGAGGCAGTTGCCTTAATTAATGAATTAAAGCCGTTGGTAGCAAACGATGAAGTGGACGTGGTATTCTGCGTTCCTGCAATCGATTTAGTACCTGCCATGGAAGCAGCAAAAGGCACAAACATTCAGATTGGTGCCGAAAATATGTATTTTGAAGAGAGCGGTGCTTACACAGGTGAGATTGCTCCAAATATGCTTACAGATATCGGAGTAAAATATGTAATCATCGGACATTCCGAGAGAAGAGAATATTTTGCTGAAACAGATGAGACAGTGAACAAAAAAGTTCTGAAAGCTTTTGAACACGGTATTACACCAATTATCTGCTGTGGAGAATCACTGGAACAGAGAGAACAGGGAATTACCATTGATTTTATTCGTCAGCAGATTAAGATTGCATTTATGAATGTAACAGCAGAGCAGGCAAAAGAAGCGGTCATCGCATATGAGCCAATCTGGGCAATCGGAACAGGAAAGACTGCCACATCCGATCAGGCGGAAGAAGTGTGTGCAGCAATCAGAGCATGTATCGGAGAAATTTATGATGATGCTACAGCAGCAGCCATCAGAATTCAGTACGGTGGTTCTATGAATGCAGGAAATGCAGCAGAATTACTTGCAAAACCGGATATTGACGGTGGTTTAGTAGGTGGTGCCAGCTTAAAGCCGGACTTCGGACAGATTGTAAACTATAATAAATAATTAGAAGTGCTGTGCAGGACGCTGTTATGTTGGTGTTCTGCACTTCTAATATTGGAGGATAAATGAAAAAAAGAAAATATCTGAAAATTATTTTTTCAATGTTAGCGTTTGCTTTCCTATGTGGAGGGTTCAGCATTCAGGCGCAGGCAAAAAAGAACGTGACGGTCACCCCTGGCAGTTTGGATAAAAAAGCGAAAGTGCATCACACGGTTTATGACAAGTCGGTGGCTCATAGTATGTCCCTCAATGAAATTACAGAGAGTATGCGGAAAGCAGGTGGCGGTAAACTTACTTTGAAAAAGGGAACGTACAATTTCCAATATTCTGTATGCATACCAAGTAATGTTACCGTGGTACTGAATGATGGTGTTGTCATTAACAATATTTATGACACAAAAGCACATATTGCACCAACCACGGCTTTGTGGCAGTTTGTGCCAAAGAATATGACATACAAACCAAAGAGTATTGGAAAGTATAACGGGACAAAGAATGCCAAGTTGATAGCTAAGGGAAAAGTGATTTTTAACATGAAAAAAATCAAAGGACTGGCGGTTGTTGCCGTACATTGTCAGAAGATTGAAATATCCGGCATCACATTTAAAGGCATGAATAAAAACCATTATATAGAGGTGAATGGTGCAAAAAATGTTAAAATCAAAAACTGCAAATTCCAGAAGGCAAAAGCTGGAACACTGAAAAGCAATTATGTGAAGGAAGCCATTAATATCGATCTGGCAGATCCTTATACAGGTGGAATCGGCAGTACATGGGCAAAACAGGATAAGACCCCGTGTAAAAACATCAGGATAGAAAACTGTACTTTTACCGGAATGAGCCGAGGCATCGGTTCTCATAATTATTCACAGACCGGGAAAGGTAAAAATATATATCATAGTGGCATTACCGTAAAAAACTGCACTTTTAAAAAGCTTTATGACGCCGGTGTGTATCTGATGAATTGGAACAATACAAAAATCATAAACAACCGGTTCATTCAATGCGGTAAGGGAAATAATCTGCCATACACCAACACAGCCCACGCAATTTCCGGCAGCGGTGTGAAGAAAATTCAGATTACAGGAAATACTTTTGAAAAGATTAAGAAAAATCCGATTAATTTTAACGGACAGGAAAATGTGGGGAAAGCCAGTGGAAAATATACAAGAATTTATGTATATATCACAAATGCAGAAGCTAAGGCTATGCTGAATAACAAGTCGGTAGAATGTGGCAGTGATCCGGCATTTCCGGTATATGATGTTCTTTATTTTAAAGGAGACGGGCACAGACTTCCTGCCAATGCAGTGGGAATTAATTTTGAAAAACAAGAAGTAAGTTATAATGTGAAAAAAGGAGAGAAATAATGGCAAAAAAACCAGTAGTATTAATGGTCTTAGACGGTTACGGATTAAATGAAAACACGGAGGGCAACGCCATTGCAATGGCAGACACTCCGGTGATGGACAAGTTAATGAAAGAATATCCTTTTGTAAAAGGAAACGCATCAGGACTGGCAGTAGGACTTCCTGACGGACAGATGGGTAACTCAGAGGTAGGTCACATGAACATCGGCGCCGGAAGAATTATTTATCAGGACCTTACAAGAATTACAAAGGATATTGAGGAAGGTACATTCTTTGAGAATAAAGTACTGCTTCAGGCAATGGAAAACTGTAAAAAGAACAATTCCGACTTACATTTGTGGGGGCTGTTATCTGACGGTGGTGTACACAGCCACAATACTCATTTATACGGCTTATTGGAAATGGCAAAAAGAAATGGTTTGGAGAATGTTTATGTACATGCATTCCTGGATGGCAGAGACACACCGCCTGCATCCGGTAAAGATTATGTAGCAGAGTTAGAAGAAAAAATGGCAGAAATCGGTGTAGGAAAGGTGGCATCTTTATCCGGCCGTTACTATGCAATGGACAGAGACAGCAACTGGGATCGTGTAAAGATGGCGTATGATTCCCTTGTAACAGGGGAAGGCGTCAAAGCCACTGATGCAGTACAGGCTATGGCAGATTCTTATGCAAACGACAAGACAGATGAGTTTGTACTTCCGACTGTAATTACGAATGAAAATGGAGCGCCGTTATCTCTTGTAAAGAATGGAGATTCCGTTATCTTTTTCAACTTCCGTCCGGACAGGGCAAGAGAACTGACGAGAGCTTTCTGTGATGATCAATTTGACGGATTTGAGAGAGCATTTATGGATTTAACATTTGTCTGCTTTAAAGACTATGATGAGACCATTCCAAATAAATTAATCGCTTTTGAGAAGGAAGAAATTAAAAATACATTTGGAGAATTTCTGGCGGCTCATGGTAAAAAGCAGTTACGTCTGGCTGAGACAGAGAAATATGCCCATGTGACATTTTTCTTTAACGGCGGTGTGGAAGACCCAAATGTAGATGAATTTCGCTTACTGGTCAACTCACCAAAGGATGTGGCAACTTATGACTTAAAGCCGGAAATGAGTGCGCCGGAAGTGGGAATGGACTTGGTGGAAGCCATTAAGTCGGATAAATATGATGTGATTATTATTAATTTTGCAAATCCGGATATGGTGGGACATACCGGAGTGATATCGGCGGCTGTCAAAGCAGTAGAGAAAGTGGACAGTCTGGTAGGAGATGCAGTGCAGGCAGTGAAAGACGTAGATGGTGTACTGTTTATCTGTGCCGATCATGGAAATGCCGAAAAGATGATAGATTATGAAACCGGTGCGCCACATACCGCACATACGACTAATCCGGTGCCATTTATCTTAGTAAATGCAGACCCGTCATGGAAGTTGAGAGAGGGCGGGTGTCTGGCAGATATCGCACCTACATTGATTGAAGTAATGGGATTAGAGCAGCCTAAGGAAATGACAGGAAAGTCATTGATTATCAAATAAAACAGGTATATATAAGAAAATTTATTGAGAAATAAAGGATAAAAACCTCCCATATGTACAGAATAAGTAAAAAGTACATTGGGAGGTTTTTTATGTATAGATACTTAAAAATAGTTAATATCAAAGGCAGGGAAGTGTTGGATTCCAGAGGAAATCCTACGGTTGAGGCAGAAGTTACCGTAAAGGTAGACGGAAAAGCAGGAGAACTTTTTACAGGGAATGCCATTGTGCCTTCCGGCGCTTCCACAGGACAGTTTGAAGCAGTGGAACTGCGGGATGATGACGACAGATATATGGGAAAAGGCGTAGAGCAGGCAGTAAAAAATATTGATGAAACTATTTTCCCGGCATTAGAGGGAATGAATGCCTTAAATCAGGAAAAAGTAGATCAGATTATGATGGATTTGGACAAGACAGACAACAAGGCAAAATTGGGAGCGAATGCCATTTTGGCAGTTTCCATGGCAAATATGAAAGCCTGTGCCAAAGCACTGAAACTGCCGGATTACAAATATATTGGAGGAATCTGTGGAAATAAGATGCCGGTTCCGATGATGAATATTTTAAACGGCGGCGCACATGCATCCAACAATATTGATGTGCAGGAATTTATGATATTACCTGTAGGCGCCTGCTGTTTTAAGGAAGGACTTCGCTGGTGTGCGGAAGTTTATGACAGTCTGAAAAAAATATTAAAGAAAAATTCATTATCCATTGCGGTAGGAGACGAGGGAGGATTTGCTCCGGACTTATCAGGTGAGGAAGAAGCACTGGATATGATTGTAGAGGCTATCGACAAGGCAGGCTACAAACCGGGAGAAGATTTTAAGATTTCTTTGGATGTGGCAGCATCTGAGTGGAAAGGAAAAAGTAAGGGAGAATATCTGATGCCAAAGAAAAACCTGCAGTATTCCACAGAAGAACTGATTCAAATGTGGGAAAAGATTATTGACAGATACCCGATTTTTTCGATAGAAGACCCGCTGGATGAGGAAGATTGGGAAGGATGGAAAAAAATCACTGCCACCATGGGTTCCCGAGTAAGACTGGTGGGAGATGATTTATTTGTCACCAATGTAAAAAGGTTGGAGCGTGGAATAAAAGATAAAAGCGCCAATGCAATTTTAATTAAACCAAATCAGATTGGCAGTGTGACAGAGACGATAAAAGCAGTACAAATGGCACAGAATGAAGGCTTTATTGCCATTATGTCCCACCGTTCCGGAGAAAGCGAAGATACAACGATTGCAGATTTGGCAGTGGCACTGAACACCGGATATATTAAGACCGGAGCTCCGTGCAGAGGCGAGCGGACGGCAAAATATAATCAGTTGTTAAGAATTGAAGAAATGCTGTAAAAAGTAAACATATGGAAAATCAGTTGAAAATATTGTAAAGCGATAAGATGCATGATACAATCAATAAAAGAGTATAAGAACGATTGTATGATGAAAAACATTAATAAAACAAGAATTGAATCCTCCGGCATAACTGGATTAATGTATCAGATATAATCTGAAATTTAATGTAGCTGTGCCGGGGGATTTTTTAGAAGCAAAAGAGGGAGGAGTAGCAAATGAAAAAGATTTTATGTTTATTTATGACAATGGTTATTGTAATGTATTCTATGGTTGCACTTCAGGCATCCGAGCAGACACAAAATGCAGGAATAACACAGGGAAGAAGCGGAACTTCATCTATATGGAAATATGATGAAAAAACAAAAGAGATGATCATTTCCGGAAGTGGTACGGTTTCCGGATTAGAAAACTTTGACAAAAATAAGCTGATTGAAAAACTGGTCATAAAATCCGGAATAGAAACAATCGGTGACAGCTGTTTTTACGGATATCATATTAATGAAATCGCTCTTGAAGAAGGACTGCAAAAAATAGACCGGGGAGCTTTTTATCGCTGTGAAGGTGTAAAGGAACTGGTTATTCCAAAATCGGTCCGGTTTATAGGTGGTGAAGGACTGGGAGAAATATCGACCTTGGCGAAAGTTACCATATTGGGAAACATCAAAACAGAAAATACCATCTTTGGCAACACAGTAGCAGTCAGAATTTTAGAACTGGCAGGAAAGGTGGATAATGTAGCAAAAATTTCAGCATCTTATGATGCAACAATGCCGGAAATTGTTCTTATAAACAAAAATCCAAACTATGTAATTCGGGATAATCTGATATTATCTGCAGATGGCAAGATTTTATATGCCGAAAACGGTGCAGTTTCCCGGTATGCAGAAAAAGATTTGAATGTTCCAAAGTCCGTGGAAAGAATCATGCCTTATGCGTTTTACATGAGAACATTAAAAAACGTTCGTTTAGGAAAGGTTAAAAGTATAGGAAAATATGCTTTTTATCAGAGCAGTCTGAAGAAACTTACGATACCGTCCGGTGTAACAACTATAGGTGAAGGAGCATTTCAACAGAATTTGCTGAAAAAGGTTCAGTTTCATAAAAACATAAAGCGTATTGGAAAAAGAGCATTTTATAATAATGAATTAAAAAATGTGAGATTTTATAATTATCCGAAAAAGGGAGTTCAGGCATTTGACAAAGATGTTTCTATAGAGCATTACGGGCATAAAAGAGTCAAAGGAATAACAGTGAAAGCCACTGTCCGACAGACAAAGAGAAAATACATTGTCAGTTTAAGAAAAACACGAAAGAAATATCAAAAATGTAAGATTATCATTACTCAGAGTTCTAAAAATATCATAAAGACAGTAAATCCGGCTAAAAGATATACATTCTCGGTAAAAATGAGAAAGGAACAGATGGGAAAAGTGCATAAGGTTTATATCCGGGTATTTCTTTCTGAAAAATGGAGTAACAAGGTAAGAATCTTATAATGATTTTCTGTTAGCAAAATAATATACGGGTAAACTGTCTTAATAAGTAAACCATCTTAACATAAAATATTCCTTGATTTTACATTTCTGTTGTGTTAAGATGGTTTTTGTGTGAAACGAAGAAATGAAAGGATAAAGATTCCTTTAAATAGCCTGCAAATAAAAAGTCAAGGCTAATTTAAAGAACATTGAAAATTTTATACAGGTTGAAAAATAGGTATCAAAATAAAAC
>CAJFUA010000062.1 GCA_904420085.1 uncultured Eubacterium sp.
GTGGTTTTATTTTGATACCTATTTTTCAACCTGTATAAAATTTTCAATGTTCTTTAAATTAGCCTTGACTTTTTATTTGCAGGCTATATAAAACTATTTTGTTATTTCCTGCATCTGATTATTTTTTGACACAATAATACCCATATACATTTTAAAACAAAAAGTCCAAAATGTATATGGGATTTCTTTTTAAATAAATATGGTGTTTCTTAATTAATGCTTGGGAGATTGGAAACATATTCCTTAAATACATTCCAGTTTCC
Source organism: uncultured Eubacterium sp. (assembly GCA_904420085.1). Lineage (GTDB taxonomy): Bacteria > Bacillota > Clostridia > Lachnospirales > Lachnospiraceae > Eubacterium_G. The sequence continues at coordinate 264 of CAJFUA010000062.1, forward strand.
TCTCTTGAAATCAGATATGTCCGTCTCTATATCATTGATTACATACCCGTCCATCAGAAATACATCAATTCCAAGTTTCTTTGCACACATATCTTCTTTGACATCATTTCCTACCATCAGACAGTCCTCCGGATCTTTGTCTAAAATTTTCAGCAGGTATTTGTAATATTCCGGATTGGGTTTGGTAAAACATGAATTCTCATAAGAGGTCACTAAAGAAAAGTCCTCCGCTTTTAATCCTGCCCATGACAGGCGCTCCATGTTGGCAACTTCCGGAAAAATCGGATTTGTCGCTACCACCAGTTGATATCCCTTATTTTTTAATATAGTAATACATTCATCCACAGTATCTGAAGGATGGGAAATAAATCTTGCTACTGCAAAGTCATCTTTATAAAAGCGAATTAACTCTTTTTCCAACTTTCTTTTGGCCTTCGTTTCCATTTTTCCATTACCGTCAGTCATGAAATTCTCAAACGCTTTCCAGAAACATTCTTCGTTTGTAATCATTCCATTGTTTTCTACCATGGCTTTCTGACCAATCCACAAACCGGCAATAATCTTTTCCGCATCATAGCCTGTGGATTCCAAGTGACTGCGTAACAGACCTATATATGTATCGGTAAATTCTTTTATATCCATCGGAAGCAGTGTTCCGTCTAAATCAAATAATACTGTGTTCATTCATCTTCAGTCCTATTCATCCCAGTTGTGGTAAACCTGTTGTACATCCTCGTCTTCATCTAATCTGTCAATAATAATGTTCATCTTTTTAATGGCTTCCTCATCTGTTAATGTAACATAATTCTGAGGAATCATGGTAACTTCCGCCTGTGCCATTGGGATTCCGGCGTTTTCTAACGTTTCCCGCACAGCGCTGAATTCTGCCGGTCCCGTCACGATTTCAAAACTGTCCTCTTCTTCGGAAAAATCTTCAGCACCTGCATCCAGTGCTGTCATCATCAGTTCATCGGCATCCATCTGACACTCTTCTTTGTCAATAATAATCTGTCCTTTCTCATCAAACATATAGGATACACAGCCCTGCGCTCCAACATTTCCGCCACCTTTGGTAAAACAGTTTCTTACATTGGCTGCCGTTCTGTTTCTATTATCTGTCAAGGCATCAACGATAATAGCCGTTCCGTTTGGTCCGTATCCCTCATATCTTACAGACTCATAATTGATTGCACTGGCGTTGCCTGCCGCTTTTTTGATACCTCTCTCTATCGTATCATTGGGCATATTGTTTGCTTTTGCTTTGGCAATTACGTCACGCAGCTTACTGTTATTATCCGGGTCTGCGCCGCCCTCTTTGACTGCCACGGCAATTTCTTTACCAATAATGGTAAAAAGTTTACCTTTTGCGGCATCGTTTTTTTCCTTCTTATGTTTTATATTCGCAAATTTTGAATGTCCTGACATAAACTTTCACTCCTTTGTAGTTTCTTCTTTTTTACGTAACTTAAAGTTTATCATTTTATATTTTAATAGTCAACTTCACATGCCTTATGTATTTAGTTCTAAGCTTATGCAAAGTGCTTTATCTACAGTCTTTAACATTTCATCATCCAGATGGCATACCTTATCTTTCAATCTCTGCTTATCAATGGTTCTGAGCTGTTCCAACAGTATGACCGAATCTTTAATGATATCGCATTTATTTTTATCAATTTTAATATGTGTAGGAAGTTTTGCCTTGGTCATCCGACTGGTAATTGCCGCTACGATGACTGTTGGACTGTGGCGGTTTCCCGTGTCATTCTGAATAATGAGAACCGGTCTGATTCCCCCCTGTTCCGAGCCGATGACCGGCCTTAAATCAGCATAGTATATGTCTCCTCGTCTAATAATCATTTTCACACTCCAATTTGTTTTTCTAATAACTATATTATTCCACCTTTTGGAATGTGTATTCAATCAGACTAAATATTTATTTCATAATCATCATTATAATAGTCTTTTGTACCCACGATTTCACCGTTCTTTATGTACACCCGGGGGATTCTTTTTCCTAAATCACATACAAATTCATAATTAAAGACGTCTGCCTGCTCTGACAATTCATCAATTAAAATTTCTTCCCTGCCGTCTTTGCCGATTAACGTAACCAGATCTCCTACATGGATGTCCATTCCCGTCACATCCACCATAAACTGGTCCATGCATACACGTCCCACAATGGGCGCTTTTTGTCCGTGAATCAGCACATATCCCTGATTGCTCAGATTTCGTGGATAACCGTCTCCATATCCTATGGGGATAGTAGCAATTTTCATGTTATGCTCTGCGATGAATGTATGTCCATAACTGATTCCCGTACCTGCCTCAATCTCTTTTACGTGAACCACATGGCTGTAGATACTCATGGCCTGTTCCAATTTCATCGCTTCGTGATTCATTTCCTCGGACGGATAAAGTCCGTACATGGAAATGCCCGCCCTTGCCAGATTCATGGATGTTTCTGACATTTCCATCATTGCGGCGCTGTTGGCACACTGATGGATTGGAATCTGTACACCCAAATCTTCCAGTTGCTTAATAAAACTGCAAAATTTTTCAAACTGCTTTTTGGCGGAAGTCTTATCTTTTTCATCTGCTCTTGCAAAATGAGTAAATATGGACCGGATATGGATTTTAGGCAGCGAACGGATGGCTGCAATCTCCTCGGCTGACTTATCGCTTGGAATATAGCCGATTCTGCTCATTCCCGTATCTACGGCAATGTTAATATCCACATCCATATTCAGTTTCACGGCAGTCTCTGAAAGTTTCTCTGCATCTTCCATACGGAAAACTGCCGGTATCATCTTCTCTCTGATTACCATTTCATAGGTGGTCTCCGGCACATATCCTAAAAGAAAAACAGGTTTTGTAATCCCATGGCGTCTGAGATTATGTCCTTCGTCTGCCGTAGCTACTGCAAAACCATAACAGATATCATCCAGTGCCTTTGCCACAGGTACGGCACCATGACCATACCCGTCCGTCTTGATGACGGCAAGCACACCTGTATCTTTATGAATATTCTTTTTCAAACATTCCACATTTCTATAGATTTTATCCAAATCAATGGCAGCATATCCTCGAAAATATTTGTCTAATTCCATTTGTTCTCCTTTAGCAGTATAATTTTTATTCCGTTTTTCCATAATATTTTACGGCTTCTCCAATCTTTCTGACAATATCTCCCGCCATCATACTCTCTTTACTCAGCTCTTCGGCTGCCAGATCTCCGGCAATTCCGTGAATAAAAGGTCCCAGCACGGAAGCATTATCAGACCCGGCTTTCATTCCCAGCAATGCCGCGATAATGCCTGTTAGCACATCACCACTGCCTGCAGTCGCCATTCCGCTGTTTCCTGTAAGATTGATAAATGTTCCCTCATTGTTCACAATAACTGTCCGTGCATCTTTTAACACCACGGAAACACCATATTTGTAATTTGCCTTCCTGGCATATTGAATCAGATGTTCTGCAACTTCCTCCACGGAAACTGCCATAAATCTGCTCATTTCTCCAAGATGAGGTGTTATAATTACATTTTTGTGCAGTTTATTTTTTATTTCATTCTTTCGGGAAATGGTGTTAATTCCGTCAGCATCCAGCACGGTTGGAAGTTTCGTTTCCAAAACCTTTTCAACAATTTTCGTCTGAAGTTCTCCTGTTCCCAATCCTGGCCCTACTGCAATTACATCACTCCAATGAATACATGCTTCCAATGATTTCATATCAAATTTTTCAGCACTGTATGTATTAATCATAGCCTCCGGAATCAGTCTGCCGATAACTCCTCTGTTATTTTCATGGGTAAATACCCGCACCATTCCTGCACCGGTTTTAAAGGCGGCAAGCGCTGACAATACTGCCGCTCCCGAAATATCCCTGCTTCCTGCAATAATCAGCACTTTCCCGTAAGTTCCTTTGTTCGAATAATTTTTTCTTTGAGGAATTTTTCCCAAATCATCCTGACAGGCATATTGAATGGTATTGTCACTACTTCCTTCTCCCACGAATCCGATATCAGCCACAATCACCTTACCGCAGTAATCTGCTCCCGGATATAATACCGTGCCTACTTTATGATAGCCAAAAGTAACCGTGTAATCCGCCTTCACGGCAATTCCACAGACTCTCCCCGTATCTGCGTCAATACCTGATGGAATATCCACCGCATAAACCTTTGCCTTTGCCTGATTTATCTGACTGATCATCTCTTTATAAGCCCCGGTAATCTCTCTCGAAAGTCCCACTCCGAACAGAGCATCCACAATAATATCACAAGGTGTAAGTTCAGAAGTAATCTTTATTCCCAGATTAAATATAATATGATACTGGGTCTTAAAATCCTCTGTGGCATTTTCTATATTCCCTAAAACACAAATACAGGTGTCATACCCTTTCAGGTGTAACATCCTGCATAATGCCAAGCCGTCAGCACCATTATTTCCCGTTCCGCAGACAACAAGCACTGACTTATCTTTTGATTCGTTTTCCATCATCAGAGAAGCCACACTCAGCGCCGCTCTCTCCATCAGTACAATCCCCGGTATACCAATGTTGTTGATTGTATCGGCATCCACCGCTTTCATTTGCTTTCCCGTAAGAATCTGTTTCATTGGCATCTCCTATCTATTCTTCATTATGATTCCGCTTCTCAGAAATTCTGTATGTCAATTTCATAAGGCTTTCTGATAAGTGAACGTTTTCCACGATAATGTCACCGGAAATCTTCAAATCCGTATGTGCAAAATTCCAGAATGCCTTAATGCCACAGGCTACCAATTTCTCCGCAATCTCTCTGGCAGGTTCCTTCGGCAATGTCAGAGCCACAATCTCCACCTGATTTTCTTTCACATAGTCATACAGACATTCAATATCCATAATTTCTGCATCCGATGTTTTTGTTCCTATCAGATTTGGATTTTTATCAAACAATGCTGTAATCTGAAACCCTCTGTTTTTAAAATTTCCATAATTGGCAATCGCCTGTCCCAAATTACCTGCTCCTACAATAACCATTTTATGAGGAGTATCCAGTCCCAGTAACTTTCCTATTTCGTCATAAAGATATTGGACATTGTATCCATATCCCTGCTGTCCGAATCCTCCGAAATTATTTAAGTCCTGACGTATCTGGGAGGCAGTAACATTCATCATTTCACTTAACTCCTTGGAGGAAACACGCTCGATTTTCTGGGTTCTCAGTTCATCTAAATATCTGTAGTATCTTGGCAGTCTGGAAATCACTGCTTTTGAAATTTTATTCATTGCCAACTCCTATTTTATATACTGTCTTAATTATAAGTACAATCGGATAGATTGTCAAATAATTATCAAACTTTCTATTGTTTCAAATTCCTTGATTTTATGGTAGACTAATGATTGTCCGCCGTCTGTTTCAAATAAACCATACAGACCGCAGACAATACTTCAAATATAACAAATCAGGGAGGAAATTCATGATACTTTCATGTAATCATATCAGTAAATCCTATGGCGTTGATCCAATTCTTCATGACTGTTCTTTTTTTGTGAACGATAATGAAAAGGCTGCCATTGTGGGAAATAACGGCACCGGCAAATCAACGATGATGAAAATTATTATGGGAGAGTTAAGTGCCGATGAAGGTACTGTCACTCTTTCCAAAGATAAAACCATCGGCTATCTGGCACAGTATCAGGATTTAAGTTCTCACAATTCCATCTATGATGAGGTAAAATCAGTAAAACAGAATCTGATTGATATGGAAACCCGTCTGATGGAATATGAAAAGCAGATGTCCCATGTAACCGGAGATGAATTGTCAAAACTGATGGAAGCATATACGAATTTAGAACATCGTTTTCAGCTTTTAAACGGCTATTCCTATAAAAGTGAAATTGAGGGTGTCATTAAAGGACTTGGTTTTACGGAGGATGATTTCCACAAGCAGATTGGCACACTGTCCGGCGGACAGAAAACCCGGGTGGCATTGTGTAAATTACTGTTGGAAAAGCCGGACATTATTATGCTGGACGAACCTACCAACCATCTGGACTTAAACTCTATCAAATGGCTGGAAAATTACCTGTTAAACTACAACGGTGCAGTTCTTGTGGTTGCTCATGACCGGTATTTTCTGGATAAAATCGTAACGAAAGTCATTGAAATTGAAAATCATAAATGTCATGTATATGACGGCAACTACTCCGCTTTTGCCGTGAAGAAAAAAGAGATGCGTCAGGCACAGATGAATCTTTATTTGAAACAGCAAAGTGAAATAAAGCATCAGGAAGAGGTCATTGCACGGCTTCGCTCTTACAAACAGGAAAAATTCTATAAGCGTGCGGAAAGCCGCGAAAAAAAATTGGAGAAAATGGACATAATTGAAAAACCTTTGGAAATTCAGGACAATATGATCATTTCCCTTGAACCGGATATTGTCAGCGGCAATGATGTACTATCGGTAGAGAATTTAAGCAAAACCTACAACACCACTCTTTTTTCCAATCTCAGTTTTGAAATAAAGCGTGGCGAACATGTGGCGCTGATCGGTGATAACGGAACCGGAAAGACCACTATTTTAAAAATCATTAACAATTTGGCAGATGCCGATACGGGAACCATCCGTCTTGGAACCAATGTACATATCGGTTACTACGATCAGGAGCATCACAATCTGTCTGACAATAATACACTGTTTGAGGAAATTGCCGACGCCTACCCTGACATGACAAACACAAAAATCAGAAACACCCTGGCGGCATTTATGTTTACCGGTGATGATGTATTCAAACGTGTCTCGGATTTAAGCGGTGGCGAGAAAGGCAGATTATCGCTGGCAAAACTGATGCTTTCCGAAGCCAATCTGATTATTTTGGACGAGCCTACCAACCATCTGGACATGACTTCCAAGGAAATTTTGGAAAATGCTATCAACAATTATACCGGAACTGTATTGTATGTGTCCCATGACCGATATTTCATTAATCAGACTGCCGGAAGGATTCTGGAACTGACCAACACAAAACTGATTAATTATCTGGGAAATTATGATTATTATGAGGAGAAAAAAGAGGAACTTACTGCCACTTTTGCTCCTGAAACCATCAAAGAGAAAGAAACCAAAACGATTTCTAATAATAAACAGGAATATTTGGAAAGGAAGGCGGAAGCCGCAAGGATTCGAAAATTGAAAAATGATATTTCGAAAGTTGAAGAACAAATCAAAAAGTATGAGGACAGGCTGAATGAATTGGACAAGTTGCTGGCGGACCCACAGATTGCCACCAACTCTGCCAAATTAAATGAAATCAGCAGCGAACAAAATCAAATCAGCGAAACTTTAGATGATTTAATGCAGGAATGGGAAGTTCTGTCCGACCAGTTATAAAACCTGTCGGACTGACATTGATGCAAGAGACCGGTCATTTCATTTTCATCGATAAATCATGGAGATTTTATTGTATTTTAGAGCATTTTATCTTATACTGAATATATGTTTTCATGGAAAATTGCAATATATACCATGAATTTACGGTTTTATGAATATCCCTCTTATCATAAGGGGCAATACAGAGTTATAAGGAGACAGAATTATGGAAAATAAAAAAGTAGTTGTTGCTCTTGGAAGAAATGCTTTCAGCGAATCTTTTCCAAAGCAGCAGGAACGTGTAAAAGCCGCCGCAAAAGCAATTGCGGATTTAGTGGAAGAAAAATACGAAGTCATTATCACTCACAGCAACGGACCTCAGGTTGGTATGATTCAGACCGCCATGACGGAATATTCCAGATTGGATGCTGACAGAACTGTGGCACCTATGTCTATCTGTGGTGCCATGAGTCAGGGATACATCGGTTTTGATTTACAGAACGCCATCCGCACGGAACTTCTGTCCCGCGGAATTTATAAACCGGTCAGCACCATTATTACTCAGGTAAGAGTTGATCCTTTTGACAAAGCCTTCAATGCTCCTTCCAAAGTAATCGGCCGTCTTATGACAAAAGAAGAGGCAGATAATGAAAAGAAAAAAGGGAATTATGTTGAATATGAAGAAGGCGAAGACGGATACAGAAGAATTATTGCCAGTCCGAAACCGGTAGACATCTATGAAATTGACGCAATTCAGGCTCTGGTGGATGCACACCAGCTGGTAATTGCTGCCGGTGGCGGCGGAATACCGGTTCTGGAACAGCATACCGGACTGAAAGGTGCCAGCGGTATCATTGAGAAAGACTACACCGCAGCCAAACTGGCAGATATGCTGGATGCTTCTACTCTTATGATACTTACTTCCAGCGACTATCTGACGATTGAAAAAGACGGAACTGTGGAAGAACTAAAAGAACTGACCACGGAAGAAGCAGAGAAATTAATCGCAGATGGCTATTTTGACCCTGCCACTTCCCTTCCAAAAATTGACGCTTCCCTTTCCTTTGTTCTGGCAGGAAAAGACAGAACTGCCATCATCACAAACCTGAACAAAGCAAAAGACGGTATCAAAGGAAAAATCGGAACCGTCATCAAATAATTTCTTTTCGGATTTTTTGAAAAATAAAAGAAAATAAACCTGGAAAACATTGAATAACTTTATTTGTTTGTATATGAAAAGAGCCGGATAAGTTCAAACGAAAATCTGATTCACAAAATCAGATTTTCAGACTTCACTGAAGCGAATCTATCAAAGATTCGGTGAAGATGAAGTCGGTGTTTCAAACTTATCCGGTTCTTCTTCATATCTACAAACATTTAAGTTATGAAGTTTACCGGTTTTTTCTTTTCTTTTTCAAAAACTGGTAAAGATATTACAGTTCCTGACTGTTGACGATTTCTCCTGTACCGGGAACTTTGATATATCTTCCGAAAGAGTTCATTTCCAGTGCATTGACATTGTCACGCAGTAATGTATCAAATAAATTTCTGATTTGTACTTTGATATTCTCGTCATAGACAGGCGCTGCCACTTCTACACGCCTTAACGTATTTCTGGTCATAAAATCGGCAGAAGATATGAAGATTTTATCATTTCCCTTCTCTCCAAAAATATAAATTCTGGAATGCTCCAAGTATCTTCCCACAATACTCCGCACGGTAATATTCTCTGTCTCCCCTTTGACGCCTGCTATCAGACAACAGATGCCACGGATGACCATATCAATTTTTACACCGGCTTTGGATGCCTCAATCAACTTATCTATAATTACTTTATCTGTCAGTGAATTCATCTTTAATCCTATGTAGCCGTTACCTCCGTTTTTCACTTTCAAAATTTCATAGTCAATCATCTTCAGTACTTTATTTTGAAGGGAATGAGGCGCAACAAGTAAATGCTGTGTGTCCTCCACAAACTGCTCCATGCAGATTTTATTAAAGGTTGCAGCCACTTCTTTTGCAATATCACTGTTGGACGTCATTAAGGACAGATCCGTATAAAGTTTTGCTGTCTTTTCATTATAATTTCCTGTTCCGACCTGACAGATATGCTTTACAATCCCGTTATCACTGTAGGAAATCAGACAGATTTTTGAATGTACCTTTACAAAATCAATTCCGTATATGATACGACAGCCTGCATCTTCCATGCGTCTGGACCATTCCAGATTATTTTTCTCGTCAAATCTGGCTTTTAATTCTACCATCACAACCACTTCTTTTCCGTTTTCGGCCGCTTCAATTAACGTTTCCACAATTCTGGAATTTTTTGCCACACGATATAGTGTCATCTTAATGGACACGACTCTTTTATCGTTGACTGCCTCTTTTAACAGTTTGATAAAAGGATGCATACTGTCATAAGGATAACTAAGCATAATATCTTTTTGCTCAATCAGATCTATCATGGAATCCGCATTGGAAATTTCCTCTGATACCTTTGGTACCTTTCTCGGATAAAATAATTCCTTTTTATTTCTCAATATATCCCTAATCTTAAATACGAAGGATAACTCTAATGGAGATTCCGAATAAAATACCTGCTCTTTTTTCAATTCCAGTTCTTTGCACAATGCCTTAATAACTTTTTCATCCAATGGTCTGGAATACTCCATTTTTACCGGACATAATTTTTTTCTTACTTTCAAGAGATTTTCCATGGATTCCCTGTAACTGATACCATTATCATAAAAATCCTCATCAATGTCGATATCGGCGTTTCGGATAATTCGAATCAGCGCTTTACTTTTTATGGTATATTTTTCAAATATGTCAGACATAAAGTGTAAAATCAGTTCTTCCACAAGCATATATTTATGTCTGTCGGAAGGAATGGCAATTAATCGCTCAAAAACCCCATTGCTGCAGGGAACGATACAAAGTTTTTCCGTATTTTTTGTCTGCAGTACAGCCACCGCATAGATTTCTTTATTGTTGAGAAAAGGAAAAGGACTTTTCTTTCCGATGACCTGAGGGGATAATAAAGGTTTAATGGATTGCTTATAATATTTTTCAAGATATTTTTTATCTTCTTTTTCAATATCCCGAAAAGTGATTAACTGAACCCCTTCCATGGATACTTCATCCATCAGACGGGTATACGCTTCATCTTTCTCTTTCAGCAGTTTTTTCGTCTCCTCAAAAATACAGCATAACTGCTCTTTCGCCGTCATTCCCGTCTTGTTTTCTTTTTTTAATTTCTCAAAAAAGGTCTGGTCATAAAGAGAGCCCACTCGTACCATATAAAATTCATCTAAATTGCTGCCGAAAATACTGGCAAAAGACATACGCTCACATAAAGGGGTGTTCTTGTCCGTAGCCAGTCTTAAAACTCTCTTATTAAATTTTAACCATGACAGTTCCCGGTTGTCGTAACATTTTTTTCCTTTCACTTTATCCTACCTTCCTAAACATATACCAAGCATTTCTGCCTGTCTTAATATTTCATCCTCTGTATTGATAATCTTTTTCCTACCTGCAACATCCTGTAGCGGACATTTTTTAATTTTTCCGTCCTGAATGGCAACCATATAACCAAATTGTTTTTTGAGAATCAGTTCTGCTCCTTCCACACCTAACCTTGATGCCAAAATCCGGTCATAAGCACTTGGATTTCCCCCTCTTTGAATATGACCGATAACAGACATTCTGACTTCGAATTCAATCTGACCTCTCAACTGTTTCTCCAGATTCTGTGCCGAATCCGAAATTTCTTCTCTGGCACGCTTTTCCTTAAAATCTTTTTTGGACAGTTTGCTTTCTTCCAGTGTCAGTATTCCCTCTGCCACTGCAACAAGAATTCCTTTCCTGTTTTCACGAAGTTTTTTATTGATATGCTCTTTTACTTTTTTTACATCATATGGGATTTCCGGTATTAAAATCACATCGGCACCTGTGGCAATTCCTGCATTTAACGTAAGCCATCCGGTCTTATTTCCCATTACCTCTACAATAAATACCCGGTTATGTGATACTGCTGTGGATTTCAGATTATCCATATATTCTGTAGCTCTGTCGATGGCAGAAGAAAATCCGAAAGTCATATCCGTTCCGTAAATATCATTGTCGATAGTCTTTGGTAATGTAATAATATTCAATCCCTTTTCTCTCAAAAGATTGGCTGTTTTGTGGGAACCGTTTCCTCCTAATACAACAAGACAGTTTAATTCCATCTTTTTATAGTTTTCAATCATACACTGGATTTTCGTTTTCCCGTTTTTATATACATCATTAATTTTTTTAAAAGGCTGCCTGGAAGAACCGAGAATTGTTCCCCCCTGCTTTAAAATATGTTCAAAATCCGTTTCTTTCATTTTTTCATATTTTCCTTCTATTAACCCCGTGTATCCTTCTTTTATACCATATATTTCAATCTTGTCTTTTGCATTCTGATACAGCCCTCTGACCATCCCGTACATGGCTGCATTCAAGGACTGGCAGTCGCCTCCACTGGTTAAAATTCCTACTTTCATCATCTACTCTCCCTCACGCTCCAATTTTTATTTTATAATTATCTTTTTTCTTTTTTATTATTTCCATATAGATAAAATTTATAATTTGAATGTTAAATCTAATGTATCATTTTTGTTAAAAGTAAATGAGAAGGAAACATTCACTATAGAAAGTATTTTGCTGTTACGCAAAAAGCCATTACAAAGTGTGTGTCTTTGTAATGGCTTCATTTTTTGTTGATTATTTTTACACTTCTGTCATTTTATATAAATCATAATAGATACCATGCCGTTCCATAAGTTCCTGATGGGTTCCCTCTTCTTCAATGCCCTGTTCCGTCAGCACAAGAATTTTCTCTGCGTTTCTGATGGTTGACAATCGGTGGGCAATTACCAGGGTTGTACGGTTCTTTGCCAGTTTTTCCATGGACTCCTGCACGATTTTCTCACTTTCATTATCCAAGGCAGATGTAGCTTCATCAAAAATCAAAATCGGCGGATTTTTTAAAAAGACTCTTGCAATGGACAGTCTTTGTTTCTGTCCTCCTGACAGTTTGATTCCACGCTGTCCGATATCCGTATCAAATCCGTTCGGCAGAGACATAATAAAATCATAAGCATTTGCCTCTTTTGCCGCCTCTATGACTTCCTCTTCTGTCGCTTCCGGGCGACCATATTTAATATTGTCATAGATTGTTCCCGCAAAAAGATACACGTCCTGCTGTACCATGCCAATATTGTCGCGCAGTGATTTTAATTTCATATCTCTGATATCATGTCCGTCAATTAAAATTTTTCCGCCGGACACCTCATAAAATCTTGGAATCAGATTACATAAAGTCGTCTTTCCCGCACCTGATGAACCTACCAGCGCTATATAGGAGCCTGCTTCAATATCCAGATTAATATGTTTCAACACCCGATGGGCATTGTCATTATAACGGAAAGATACATCCTCAAAAACAATGTCTCCTTTTACCTTGCCGAAATCTTTTGCATGTTCATTGTCCTTAATTTCCGGTTCCAGCATCAGAATCTGCCGGAAGCGTTCATATCCGGAATATCCATTCTGAAACTGTTCCGTAAAGTCAATTAAAGTTTTTACCGGATCGGTAAATATATTAATATATAAAAGAAATGTCAGTAAATCCGTCACATTAACCATATTTTGCGTAATCATTACCCCACCGGAAATAATTACAATTAAATTAATCATGGTGGTAAATGCGGTCAGTCCGGAATGATAACCACCCATATATTTGTAATTGTTTTTCTTTGCCGCTAAAAATCCGTCATTTCCCACTTTAAACTTTTCATTTTCTATTTTCTCATTGGCAAAAGATTTTACCACACGGATTCCTGATAAATTATCCTCTATCTGCTCATTAATTTCCGCAATTTTCACTCTGTTCATACGGAATGTCTGCTTCATCTTTCTGTTGAAAAAATAAGCATATACAACCATAATCGGAATCAATGCGAAAGCCGCTACAGCCAGTTTTACATTGATGCTTAGCAAAATAACAAGGGCTCCGATAATCTTAATAAAAGATATGGTAAGATTTTCCGGTCCATGATGCAGTAATTCCGTGATGTCAAATAAATCAGAAGTAATTCTTGACATTAACTGTCCTACTTTCTGGTCATCATAAAAGGAAAAAGGCATTTTCTGAAAATGAGCAAAAATTTCTGCACGCATATCATATTCAATCTTTGCCCCCATCACATGTCCGTAATTGGAAATATAATAATTACAATAACATTGTATTAAAACAAGAACTGCAACAACCGCAGCAATCATGATCAGACTTTCTATTGCTTTTTCTTTTTCCATATATATTACCGTGGATGTAACATACCGGACAACCAGAGGAATGACTAAGGCAATGGCGGATGCCATAATTGCAAAAAACATGTCTGCAAAAAAGACTCCTTTATATGGTTTATAGTAAGAAATCATTTTTTTTAAATTTTCTTTCATTTTCTGCTCCTTTCCGGTTTTTTATTCATTGAGCAGGCTGACTAAATCGCCTGCCGGGCTTTTCCTACAAAAATGGAAGCGTCAAGAATACGCTCCCATTTTTCATATTATCGTCTTAACAGATAATAACAGTTTATCGCTTTTGATTTTACGTTCTTTTTGCCGATTTTGGAATTGGCTACAACATAAATATAATATGTTTTTCTTCTTTTCAGTCTTTTCTTCTTAAATTTTGTCACTTTATAAGATGTCTTTTTTAATGTTTTTACTTTTTTATAACCGGTCTTCTGGGAAGTTGACATGTAAACTGTATAACTCTTTGCACCCTTTACTTTTTTCCATGACAATTTCAGATTGCGGCCGGAAGACTTAATTTTCACTTTCGGCTGAAAAGCAAAACCTTTAAAGTCAGACCATTGTCCATAAATTTTCTTGCCATTTATAATAATATAAGCTCTGACTCTTAGTTTATAAAAACGATATCCCTTAATATTTTTTAATGTTGTACTGTAATAACTGGAAGTCTCACCTGTCCTTAAAGCTTTCTTTCCATTGATGTTCCAAAGCTGATACTGATATCCGTCATAGAATACACTTGCATTAAAGCCGAAATTAATTTCTTTTAAAGATTGCCAGTAATACTTAATGTTCACATTCTTAACCTTCGCCGGTATCAGTTTGATATGAAAATTGGAAACTCCTCGTTTATACCCTGCAGCACGATATGTACCTGCGCTTCTTACCGATTCTACATAAAGATAAGTAAATGGCAGACTTGCCGTGTTTTTCAAACCTGAAATGGTAAAGGATGTACCTGTGGTCTCTCCTTTTAATGTATATACACCATTATTGTATTGATACACCCGGTAGGATGTTGCACCTTCCGCTCTGTTCCATCCGATGGTTACACTGCTGCTTGTAGCACCGGTCTGATGCACATTTGCCACATCCGAAGGCTGTGTGACAACTGCAACCGGATCGGAATATGGGCCGTATACCGGATTACTTCCTGTCGTCAGTGCTCTCACTCTTACATAATAAGTTTTTCCTCGTGACAGATTATAAATATAATCTGTCGGTGAACTGCAATATTCGCTGACAATGTTCCATGTTTTCTTATCCTGACTGATTTCCGTCTCATAATAACAGTCCATCAACTGTGCATCCCATGAAATGTCTACACTGTTACTATATGCATCGGTCTGTTTTACTCCGGTAACTTTCCCCGGTGTTTCTGCCGCTGACACCATAATCCCCATGGCAAAAACCATAACAGATAAAACTCCGGCAGTCAGCAAAGTTTTCATAATCTTCTTCATACGCAACTCCTTTTCTCTTTTATATTATCAAATACATACGATTTACATTAAGCCCTCCAGCGTTTTTCTGATTGCCAGAATGAAATCCTGTGTATTTAATTTCTTTTTATTTTCTAATGTAGAAATCAGGTACAAATCACCTGTCATTTCTCCATTTTCAATCGTTGTAATACAAGCTTTTTCAAGTTTATCCGCAAATGTCATCAACTCCGGAAGATTGTCTAACTCTCCTCTTTTTCTGAGAGCGCCTGTCCATGCAAAAATGGTGGCAATCGGGTTGGTAGATGTCTCCTCCCCTTTCAGATGTTTATAATAATGTCTCTGAACCGTACCATGCGCTGCCTCATACTCATAATATCCGTTTGGAGAAGCCAAAACAGAAGTCATCATGGAAAGAGAGCCAAAAGCTGTTGCAACCATATCCGACATAACATCACCGTCATAGTTTTTGCATGCCCAGATATATCCGCCTTCCGAACGCATCACTCTTGCCACTGCATCGTCAATCAGTGTATAGAAATACTCGATTCCTGCAGATTCAAATTTCTCTTTATATTCCGCTTCGTAAATATCATTGAAAATATCTTTAAAGGTATGATCATATTTTTTTGAAATTGTATCTTTTGTGGCAAACCATAAATCCTGTTTTGTATCCAGCGCATAGTTAAAACAGCTTCTTGCAAAGCTTTCAATGGAAGCATTTAAATTGTGCATACCCTGAAGAATACCTGCACCTTCAAAGTTGTGAATCAGTTCTCTTGTCTCTTCACCTGCCTCGTTTGTGTAAACAAGTTCTGCTTTTCCCGCCGCCGGGATTTTCATTTCCACTCCTTTATATACATCGCCATATGCATGTCTTGCAATCGTAATCGGTTTTGTCCAGTTCTTAACATACGGCTCAATCCCTTTCACGATAATCGGTGCACGAAATACAGTACCGTCAAGAATAGCCCTGATGGTTCCGTTTGGACTCTTCCACATTTCTTTTAAATTATATTCAGGCATTCTGGCTGCATTCGGTGTGATTGTGGCACACTTTACGGCTACTCCATATTTCTTCGTAGCCTCTGCCGAATCAAAGGTAACCTGATCGTTTGTCTCATTTCTATAATCTAAACCTAAATCATAGTATTCCGTCTTTAAATCTACAAATGGTAATAACAGTTCATCTTTGATAAGTTTCCAAAGAATTCTTGTCATTTCGTCTCCATCCATCTCTACCAATGGTGTGGTCATTTTAATCTTTTCCATGTTACTTCCTCCTAAATTTAAACTGTAGTATCCTCGTAAATTATATCTAAATTCCGGAATAAAGTAAATAAAATAGGGGGAGTTTTTTGTTTTTTTAATAGTTTAACGCATTCGTAATATTAATTTTCCCCCACCCCTGTCTGTTTCTGTCCATTTTCAAGTCATCTGCCGTAGCTTTCAGAATTTTTTTACAATCCCGATTGGTCAGCCCGAGGTTTTTAGACAACATTAAACAGACAGCCCCCGACACAATGGGGGTAGCCATGGATGTTCCGCTTTTTGCAACATAAAAATACCGTTTTTCCCAAAGATTACAGCAACTGAAAATTCCGTTTGCCGGTGCTACAATATCCGGTTTTAAAATACACTGCTTCGTGGGGCCTCTGCCTGAATAATGATAAGTGACCTTTCCATTGACAATCATTTTCATATTATCATTATCCGCTCCCACCGTAATGATTTTTTTACAGTCACCCGGTGTGGATATGGAACTGGGGCCCGGCCCGTTATTTCCCGCTGCCGCCACCACAACATATCCCAAATCCCACAGCAGTTCCACTTCATCTAATAATCTTTTATTTTCTTCTTTATTATTTCCAAGAGTTCCAAAAGAAATGTTTATTACTTTAATCCCCAAATTTTTTCCATTGTCCACAATCCAATGCAATCCCTCAATGACCTTTTCCTCTTTTCCTATCCCTTTATCATTCAATACTTTTAATGAAACAATCTTTGTTTTAGGGGCCACTCCTTTCATAATTCCTCTGGACATCTTCCCGTTTCCACAAATAATTCCGCTTACATGGGTTCCATGTCCCTCATCATCATATGGGTATGGTTTTCCATTGATAAAATCTTTAAAATATACAATCCGGTTCTCGAAATCCGGATGGGTTGTGATGCCGCTGTCCAGCACGGCGACTACCACTTCCTCTCCCATCAGTCCGCTTTCATGTACTTTATCTATCTCCAATTCCGCCCTGACTTTTCTCATATTTCCCCCCTAATATTTCTTTCTTATCTGTTTCTTTTATCAGTCATGTCTTTTTTGTTTCCGTCATCGGCTGCTGATACTTTAATATATGCCTCAATTTTTTTCTGTTTAAAATAATTTGTAAACAAGACATGCCATAAGTCATATTATTTAGTGTAAGTAAAATATTTAGGGAGATTTAATATGAGTGATTTAGCAGCAACAAACTGTGGATGCGGTTGTGATGGAGGAAATAATAACTGTTTATTCCTTATCCTGATTCTTTTATTCTGCTGTGGCGGATGTGGCAATGGTTGTGGAAACAATGGTTTCTTTGGCGGAAACGATTGCTGTTCAACAATTATCTGGTTGTTCATCTTATTTAGCTGCTGTGGCAACGGAAACATGTTTGGCGGAAACGGTAACGGTTGCGGTTGCGGCTGCTAGTTGATGACACAGATTCTTATGAATACGACCTGCAATGTCTGCTGACAAGTATGTTGTATCAATATGATGTGAGTAACACGAATTTATTAATTTTACTCCTTTGTGTTAGCATTTAAGTTTATCCTTCGGCATAAACTTAATTAACCACAGATGCATGAATGTTGATGGAGGGTTACAGCCTGATGGACAAAAACCAAATGAAACAAACAAAATTTGATTCTATGGTAACCAATCCGACGATGCAGTTGGTAAAGGCTGTAATTCCCTACATTGACAACCCCATTGGGACATACCTTGGAATCTTCATCAAATTCAGGGAATTACAGAATGCTGCCATCATAAATAACAACGTATCGATTGCTGCTATGAATGCTGACAAGCATAGAGGAATGGAAAATATGCTGGAGGACATTTTGGATTTCATGGATGATGACATGCGGGAAACGTTTGAAAGCCTGAAGGGAATGATGGATATGATGGAAACCATGAACGGTATGGACATGGGCGATGATATGATGAATGCATTTATGGGGTCTGCCTTTGGTGGAAACGCTGATTTTTCCACAGGAGAAAGCAACGATTCTGCCTTTGATAACAGTGATGATGTGACTTCATCACAAATGAATTATGAGAAAGGATTGGATGATTATGAGCAACAACAAGTGGATGGATGATCCGGTACTTGCCGGAATTTCCAATGATAAGTTAGAAATTCTGACAAAAATCATTGAAGGTGCAAAAGGTATGGAACCGAAGCAGATGTTTACATACTTTATTCAACAGTCCAATATGGCCGGAAAAAAAGGGATTCATTTTACAAATGCGGAAACCGATTTGATTCTGAATGTGTTAAAGGAAGATATGTCTCCTGAAGAGATAAAAAGAATCGATATGGTAAAACAGATTATCAACTCCTTATCAAAGAGAAAAAGATAAAAGAAAGTCGGTTATCCGTTCACTGCCGAAACGGTAACCGACTTTTCATATTATATTTGTGAAAAAGTTCGCTGGCGAACCCTTTGTTCTATTGATTATTTCACAACAAAATTGATAATTCTTCCCGGAACATAGATTTCTTTTACAATATTTCCGGAAATCTTATCTGAAATTGCCTCTTTTCCTGTCTTAATGGCATCTTCCTTTGAAATATCGGCAGAAATTTCAATCACTGCTTTTGTCTTTCCATTGATCTGTACCGGAACTTTGATTGTATCTTCCACCATCTTGCTTTCATCATAAGTTGGCCATGGCTCATAGGCGATCGTATCCGTATGACCTAAAACTTCCCATATTTCCTCACCTACATGCGGGCAGATACAGGAGAACATTTTGATAAAATTCTCTGCATATTCTTTTGGACACTTTCCTACTCTGTACACTTCATTTACAAATGTCATCATCTGGGCAATAGCTGTGTTATATCCCAGTTCCTCAAAATCATTGGTAACCTTTTTGACGGTCTGGTGATAAACCTTTGTCAGCTGTTCGTCGTTTTCCTCTGTAATTTTTTCAGCATCCGTAAAGAATGTCCAGACTCTCTTGATAAAACGAAATGCGCCCTGCACGGCATCTGAGTTCCAAGGTTTTGAAACTTCTATCGGTCCCATAAACATTTCATATAAACGAAGGGTGTCTGCACCATATTCTTCCACAATATCACTTGGATTTACAACAAATTCAGGGAACCGTTTTCCCATCTTAATACCGTTTTCACCGAGAATCATTCCCTGATGCACCAGTTTCTGAAACGGTTCTTTTACCGGTGAAAGACCTTCATCATATAAAAATCTGTTCCAGATACGGGAGTACATCAGATGTCCGACCGCATGTTCCGGTCCTCCCACGTATAAGTCCACCGGAAGCCAATGTTTTAACAGTTCCTGATTTGCAAATTCTTCTTCGTTATCCGGGTCAATATACCGCATGTAATACCATGAAGAACCGGCAGAACCCGGCATTGTGGCAGTCTCACGTACACCTTTCACACCGTTTTTATCATACTGTTTCCACTCTGTGGCATTTTCCAGAGGTGCCTTGCCATTCTTTCCCTTATAATCATCCAAAGGAGGAAGAATTAACGGCAGTTCCTCATCAGGAATAAAATATATTTCTCCGTCTTCTTTGTATACACAAGGAACCGGCTCTCCCCAGTATCTCTGTCTTGCGAAAATCCACTCACGGAAGTGATAGTTCACTGTCTCTTTTGCAACGCCCATTTCCACTAATTTCTTTGTGATGGCAGGCTTTGCTTCCTCTACTGTCAGACCTGAAAACTCTTCAGAATTTATCAGTTTACAGCCTTTACCTAAATAATCCTGTTTTTCAAATGCATGCTCGGATACGTCTGCACCGTCAATTACCTGAATCATATCAATATCATGTGCTATGGCATATTCAAAATCTCTCTGGTCATGACTTGGTACAGCCATAACCGCTCCGGTGCCATAACTTGCCAGTACAAAGTCACCGATAAACAGCGGCACTTTTTTTCCGTTTACCGGATTGATACAATAGATGCCTTCCAGTCTGCAGCCTGATTTTGTCTTATTTAATTCTGTACGGTCGAAATCATTTTTCTTTGCAGTCTCGTCTATATATGCCTGAACTTCTTCTCTGTTTTCCACTCTGTCCATAAGCCCCTTTACAATCTCTCCGTCCGGAGCCAGTACCATAAACGTGATACCGTAAATGGTCTCAATACATGTGGTGAAAATAGAGAATTTTCCTCCGTCTACGATTTCAAATTCTACTTCAACACCGGTACTCTTTCCAATCCAGTTTCGCTGCATGTCTTTTGTGGATTCCGGCCAGTCGATTTCTTCCAGACCTTCCAGAAGTTTTTCCGCAAACGCCGGCTGGTCAATGACCCACTGCTTCATATTCTTTCTTACAACAGGATAACCGCCACGCTCTGATTTTCCGTCAATAACCTCATCATTGGAGAGAACTGTTCCCAATTCCTCGCACCAGTTTACAGGCATATCAATATGTTTTGCATATCCTGCCTCATATAATTTTTTAAATATCCACTGGGTCCATTTATAGAACTTCGGATCAGAGGTTGCGATCATCTTAGACCAGTCATAATCAAATCCCAGCTCTTTTAACTGCTTTGAAAAAGTCTCAATATTTTTCTCCGTAAATTCTGCCGGATGATTTCCCGTGGTGACTGCATATTGCTCCGCCGGAAGCCCGAAAGAATCATATCCCATCGGGTGAAGCACATTATATCCCTGCATTCTCTTCATACGTGACATAATATCCGTGGCCGTATATCCTTCCGGATGGCCTGCATGAAGTCCCACCCCTGACGGATATGGAAACATATCAAGCGCATAATATTTTGGTTTACTGAAATCCCAGACATCGGTCTGAAACGTCTGATGTTCCTCCCAGTATTTCTGCCATTTTTTTTCAATCGTTTTATGATTATAAGATTCTGCCATTTTTATCCTCCTAATAGTGTATATAATTCATAGGTAATTTACCTAAATTTTTTTCATCAAATCTATTCTGACGTTTTCCTGTTGGATTTCTTTTCTGTAGTATCTTCTTCAAAGGTCTTTGGTTTTGTTTTCTTTTTATGTTTTTTTGCTTCGATTGCCCCTTTCGGCAATGTGGTTTCCTCTTCTTTTACTTTAAATTCACACATAACCTGATGGGAACCGATATTTCCATACAAATCTTCGGCTTTTATAACCACCGCCGCCTTTTCATCAACACGGAACTGCTCTTTCTCCAGTGTATAAACCTGAATATCCTTCACACTCTCATCCGTTCTTACATCCGCCTTGACCATATCGACAATGGCCTTGACCGTTTTTTCCGTATTCAGAACATCCGTACTGTCGCTGTCCACTTCCAATGTGTACAATGACTTACCGGTGGTTACTTTCGGCGGCGTTGTGTCCTGCACTTTTATTTTTTGAGAGATTTTATACCTTATCCCATCCTTTGCCTTGTAACTGTAATTTACTTTATAAGTACCTGCCGTGGAATAATCAATGGTATTATATTTTAATCTATTTGTAATGACTTTTCCTTTTTTGTTTAAGGCAATAATATTCCCCAGATAATCCGGTTCCTGCCCCCGCTCGGTCGTAATGGTAGAAAGTCCTTTTACCACAGCGCCGTTTTTAATTTTTAAATAAGGATTATTTTTATCCGGATCCGTGGGATCCCAACCACAGTACTTATATGTACTGACTTTTGCCTCCGGTGATACAGACAGTTCATCATTCTTTCTGCCTTTGATAACAGACACTTTCGTGCCTTCTTTACAATGTTCGTAAATCCATGCCGCGTCTTTGGCAGATAAGAGAATACTTTTTCCTTCAGCTTTTGACTTACCCAAAGAATTGTAAGATGCTTTGGATAAAGAATAATCATTTTTATCTTTATATACGGCGGATTGAATCCATACACCATTTCCCAGTTCCGTATTATATTTATGCCAGCCCTGATATATATCCAGCCATGTATACTTTCTGCCTGTTTTAAAAGTTCCTCTTGGTACTTCCTTTCCCACACAGCTTTGAAACGCCTTTATCTGCTCTCTGGATTTTTCATCCTTGGAATACTGATAAATAATGACGATATTTTTACGCTGGTTTACTTCGATATAATATTTATCAGCTTTTTCATTTTCTTTGGTCTCCTGCTCTTTGACATCTTTTACGTTGTTTTTTGCTGCTTTATCCGCTTCCTGAGACACCTTGCTTCTTGCAAACATAAGACCACCAAAAATAATACCGGCCACTACCAGTATTTCCAGTATTGTAACTGCAACATTTTTAAATTTCTTATTTTTAATAATCTCCTTAATTTCCAATCAACCGTCCTCTTATTTTTACACTTAAAAAGCCATCCTGAAATTAACGCATACCCGTTTATTATACAACATTGTAAGCATTTTTCAAGGTGGCTTCTTTATGAATTATCATTTACTATGAATTATCATTTCAAAAGATATTTGTTTTACAAAATATCCGGCTTGTTATTTTTCCAGTCTTCAACATAGATATCCGATACAGCTTTAATCTTTTCCATATCACACTGTGAAGAGAAATCATAAATCCCTATGGTTCCAATTCCGGCATTGTGGGCTGTATTCAAAGCATAAAAAGCATCATCCAACAAATAGGTCGTCTTTTCATCACTGCCCATGGTTTTCATTGCCTGATAAAAGATTTCCGGCTGATCCTTTCCACTTCCTACCTCACTGGTCGTATATATCTTTTTAAAATATTTGTGCAGGTTCAATCTGTGAAATGCAGCCTCAATCATCGGGCGGTCGGTGGATGTGGCAACGGTCATAGGTATATCCTTTGCATAAGCTTCTTCTATGAAATCCAGCACACCCTCCTTTGGCATTGCCTCCTTCTCATAAAAGGTATAAACCATGGCATTAATTCCGTCAATAATTTCTTTCTCAGACTGTTCCACATGATGTCGCTCTTTGATATATCGGGCGGTCTCATCCATGGTCTGCTCAAACATAATCTCTGCCAGATTATAATCAATTTCAATCCCCAGACTGTTCAAATACCGCTCTCCGGCATTCATCCAAATGGACATGGAGTCCAGAATAGTTCCGTCCACATCAAAAATCAATCCCTTTACCATTGGTTCACTTCCCTTTCATCACAAGTTTTTTTATTCTAATCTTTTCCCTGATATGCTGTCTTTCATACGTTTTACATATGCACCAACATAAGGTACACACGCCTCTCCATGCTCGGCGATAATTTTTACAATAGCACTTCCTACAATTGCTCCGTCTGCATACCGGCAGACTTCTTCTGCCTGTTCCGGCTTGGCAATGCCAAATCCAATGGCGCAAGGCACATCTGTTGCCTCTTTTACCAGCCGGGTCATGGTGTCTAAATCTGTTGTAATTTTCTGTCTGATTCCGGTCACACCCAGAGAAGAAACCACATACACAAATCCTTGAGCAGATTTTGCAATTTTTGCAATTCTGTCCTCTGAAGTAGGCGCAATCAGTGGAATTAAATCAATTCCTTCCTTATCACAGTACGGTGCCAGTTCTTCTCTCTCCTCATAAGGACAGTCGGGAACAATCACACCGGAAATCCCACATTCCACACATCTTTTCATAAATTTTTCTGTACCATACCGGAAAATAACATTAACATAAGTCATGAATACTAAAGGAATATTTACAGTTCCTTTCAGTTCTTTTATTGTATCAAATAATTTATCCGTTGTACATCCTGCTGTTAATGCCCGTAAATCCGCTTCCTGAATCACCACTCCCTCGGCAATGGGATCTGAAAAGGGGATGCCTATTTCCACAATGTCTGCACCGTTTTCTTCCATCTCCAGTATCAGTTTTTTGGTTGTCTCCAGATTCGGGTCTCCACCCGTAATAAAACCTATAAATGCTTTTCCATTTTTAAATGCGTCACTTATCTTACTCATAAATCTGTACTCCTCTATATCTTGCAATGGCGGCAACATCTTTATCTCCCCGCCCTGAAACATTTACTACAATAATTTTGTCTTTATCAAGCGTCGATGCATATTTCATGGCATAAGCGATGGCGTGGGAGCTCTCAATTGCCGGGATAATCCCTTCTGTTCTTGATAAATATTCAAAGGCCTCCACCGCTTCCACATCTGTAACAGGCACATAGACTGCTCTTTTCGTGTCATGAAGATAGGCATGTTCCGGACCAATTCCCGGATAATCCAGTCCTGCGGAAATGGAATAAACCGGAGCAATCTGTCCGTCTTCATTCTGACAGAATAAAGATTTCATTCCATGGAAAATTCCCTCTGTTCCGTTGGCAATGGTTGCCGCATTTTTCGGGTGGTCCACCCCAAGCCCTGCCGCCTCGCATCCAATCAGCGCCACTTCCTTATCCTCAATAAAGTTATAAAAAGCACCCATGGCATTGGAACCGCCTCCCACACAGGCAATCACTGCATCCGGCAGTCTTCCCTCTGCTTCCATAATCTGCTCTTTTATTTCTTTACTGATAACGCTCTGGAAATCCCTGACAATAGTAGGAAACGGGTGCGGTCCCATAACCGACCCCAGCACATAGAGGGTATCATCCATTCGGTTTGCCCACTCCCGCATGGCTTCGTTGACTGCATCTTTTAATGTCATGGTGCCGGAAGTCACCGGATGAACTTTCGCTCCAAGCAATTCCATCCGATAAACATTCAGCGCCTGACGGTTGCAATCTTCCTTCCCCATATAGATTTCACATTCCATATCCATCAAAGCAGCCGCTGTAGCAGTTGCCACACCATGCTGTCCGGCACCGGTCTCAGCAATAACCCTTGTTTTTCCCATTTTTTTTGCAAGAAGCACCTGTCCTAACACATTGTTTATTTTGTGGGAGCCGGTATGATTCAAATCTTCTCGTTTTAAGTAGATTTTTGCCCCGCCTAAATCCTTTGTCATTTTTTCTGCATAATATAAAAGCGAAGGTCGTCCTGCATAATTATTTAACAAATCCTTCAGTTCTCTGTTAAACTCTGCATCTTTTTTATAATAATCGTATGCTTCTTCCACTTCATGAACGGCTGTCATCAGTGTTTCCGGTACATACTGACCTCCGTGTATTCCAAATCTTCCTTTGCTCATTTCCGTTTCCTTTCTATTCTGCGTTTATTTTTGTTCTATGAACTCTTTTATAAATGTTTACTGTTTCAGTGCCTGTAACATTTCCTTTTTGTTTTCCGCCCGCATCAGCGTCTCTCCAATCAGCACTCCATTGACATCTGCCTTTTTTAATCGTTGAATATCTTCCCCGGTACGGATACCGCTTTCAGCTACGAACAATATATGATCCGGCACTTTTTTTCTCAGGCGTTCACTGTTTGCCAAATCTACGGTAAAGGTTTTCAAATCCCGGTTATTCACACCAATCATTCTCGCACCTGCATCCACTGCCATGTTCACTTCTTCCTCATCATGTGCCTCCACCAGCGCAGACATTCCCAAATCGTCACATATTTGTATATATTTTTCCAGTTCTTTTTTCCCGAGAATGGAACATATCAGAAGTACGCAGGAAGCTCCATGGATTTTTGCATCATAAATCATATATTCATCGATAACAAAGTCCTTTCGAAGCAAAGGAATCGTTACATTTCTGCTGATTTCTTCCAGATATTTTTTATCTCCTTTAAAATAGTCCGGTTCTGTCAGCACCGAAATACAACTTGCTCCGGCCCCCTCATACTCTTTTGCAATCTGTATATAAGGAAATTCCTCTGCAATGACCCCTTTGGAGGGAGAAGCCTTCTTTATCTCACATATGAAACTGATTTCATCTTCTGCAATGACTTTCTCAAAAGAGAAGTTTCCCTTTTCCATTTTCAACGCTTTTTCTTTTACGATTTTCAATGGTATATCTCTTTTTTCCTGTTCCACCCTTATCCGGGTGGATTCCACCAGTTTATCCAGAATCATACCTCTACTCCTTTTCTCTTGTTGCCTTTACATATTCTTCCATTTTTTTCAAAGCTTTTCCACTGTCAATCATTTCTCTTGCCATATCAATGGCCTTTGCATAAGAAATATCTTCTTTATCAATATAAATACATGCTCCTGCGTTTAAAAGAACGGCATCTCTTTTAGCACCCTGCAGTTTTCCGCTTAATATGTCTTTTGCAATTCGGGCATTCTCTGCCCCGTCTCCTCCTTCCAGTTCTGACTTCTGACAAATTGCAATTCCGAAATCTTCCGGGTTGATTTCAAGCATTCTTGTTTCTCCATCCTTAATTTCACATGCTGTGGTCTTTGCGCTTGGAGTAATCTCATCCATTGTATCCTGCCCGTAAACGACCATCCCTCTTTTCACGCCCAGTTTTACCAGTACCTGTGCAATAGGTTTTACCAGACTTTCATCATACACACCAATAATGTCTTTTTTCGCATATGCCGGGTTTGTTAACGGTCCAAGAATATTAAACACGGTTCTCATGCCAAGTTCGCCTCTTACCGGTCCCACAAAACGCATGGCAGAATGATATTTCTGTGCAAACAGAAAGCAGAATCCCACCTTATCCAATATTTCTCTGCTTCTTTCCGGACTGATGGTAATATCCGCTCCCAATGCCTCCAGCATATCTGCCGCACCGGATTTACTGGAAACGCCCCTGTTTCCGTGCTTTGCCACTTTACATCCTGCCGCCGCAACCACAAATGCGGAAGTTGTAGATATATTAAATGTGTTTGACCGGTCTCCTCCGGTGCCGACAATCTCCAAAACATCCATATCATGTTCCAGTCTGACTGCGTTATCTCTCATTCCCTGTGCCGAGCCGGAAATTTCATCAATGGTCTCTCCTTTCATTCGAAGGGCAACCAGATATGCACTAATCATGGTCTCCGATGTCTTTCCACTCATAATCTCGTTCATAACTGTCTTTGCCTCTTCAAAAGTCAGATTCTGTCCGCCTACAATTTTTTCCACTGCCTCTCTAATCATTTTTGTTACCTCCTAATCATATTTTTCTGTAATACCTATTTTTCCGTATTCCCTGACTGCTTTCATTTTCCCAGTTTAGATTTTCAGAAAATTTGAGAGAATGGTTTTTCCCTCCGGTGTCATCACCGATTCCGGATGAAACTGCAATCCGTATATTGGATAGTACCTATGTTTTACAGCCATAATCTCCTTATCTTTCTCATCCACTGCAATCACCTCTAATTCTTCCGGTATCGTATTGGGATTTGCTGATAGAGAATGATATCTTGCCGCCTCAAACATACTCTCCAATCCTTCAAAAATATCTGCCTTTCCCAATATTTCTATACGGCTCTGTTTTCCATGCATTAATTGTTTCGCATAAGTGACTTCCGCCCCAAACACCTCGCAGATACATTGATGTCCCAGACAAACGCCCAACATCGGATATGTATCTTTCAGTTGCCAGATTACCTTTTCACAGATACCGGCATCTTTCGGTTTTCCGGGACCGGGCGATAATATAATGTGGGAGGGATGTAGTTTTCTAATTTCATCCACACTATATTCATCGTTTCTCACCACTTTTACATTCCCTTCTGACAGCTCTCCCACAAGTTGTACAAGGTTATAAGAAAAACTATCGTAATTATCAATTAACAATACCATTATCTGTTCACCTCGCTTCCTTTTTTCACTGCATCAATTACAGCCCCCGCTTTGTGGAGACATTCCATATATTCGCTTTGTGGAACACTGTCTGCTACAATTCCTGCGCCTGCCTGAACATAAACTTTATTATTCTTTTTCACTGCCGTCCTGATGGCAATGCATACATCTAAATTTCCAGACAGATCAATGTAACCGATTGCCCCGCCATAAACACCTCTTGGTTCCTTCTCCAATTCATCAATAATCTCACAGGCACGGAACTTTGGTGCTCCGGACAATGTACCTGCCGGAAGAAGTGCCGTTACTGCATCACAGCTGTCTTTATCTTCTCTCAACTTTCCACAGACCGTGGAAGCGATATGCATGACTTTCGAAAATCTATGAACTTTCATATATTCTTTTACATAAACACTGCCATACTCTGCGATTTTCCCAATATCGTTTCTTCCAAGATCCACCAGCATATTATGTTCTGCCAGTTCTTTTTCGTCTTTTAACAGTCCTTCTTCCAGTTCTTGATCCTGTTCCTCTGTTTTTCCTCTCGGTCTTGTTCCTGCCACCGGGAATGTAGTCAGTTCTCCATCCACCAGTTTTACCATAGTCTCCGGTGAGGCGCCGGCTATCTGCATATCCTCTAACTGAATGAAGTACATATACGGAGAAGGATTGGTGGTTCTTAAAACTCTGTAGGCATTCATCAGACTGCCTTTGTAATCTGCTTCAAATCTTCTGGAAATTACCCCTTGGAAAATATCTCCTTCCCGAATGTAATTCTTTGTTTTTTCCACCATTTTGCAGTATTCTTCTTCTGACACATTACAGGAAAACTCTACATTTTCTATTATTTTTGTATCACTAAGCGGACTGTTATCGTAAATTAAGGCAATCATTTTTTCTATCTCAAGAAGCGCTGAATTATATCCCTGCAGCCCGTCTTTTGCTTTCATATTTGCAATCACCATGATTTTCTGTCGCAAATGGTCAAATACAATAATTTTGTCAAACAGCATCAGATGATAATCCTCTGTATCACTTGGTTTTATTTTTAATTTCGGTTCCCCATAACCAATCATTTCATATCCAAAATATCCTACAAATCCACCTGTAAACGTGGGCATTCCCTCAATCTTAGGAGATTTGTATTTGTTCAACTGTTCTCTTAATCCGTCCATTGGATCCATCTCCACCGTCGTCTCAATCTCTCCGCTTTTTTGCGTAACTTTTCCCCCTTTACAACTAATATGAAGTACAGGCTCATATCCGAGAAATGAATATCTTGCCCATTTTTCTCCTCCCTCCACACTTTCAAGCAAAAAGAAGTTTTTTCCAAAGGCTTCCATTTTCCTTAAAAGTGTTATTGGTGTGATTACATCAGCGTAGATTTCTTTACAAATAGGAATCATACTGTAATCTGTCAATAAATGCTCAATTTCTTCAAATGTCTGTGTTCGCATATGTCCTCCTTCCATAAAATATTTTTTGTTCTTCACTAATCGTTTAGAACAGCTCGATTTCGCTTCGCTTCATCTCGCTTGAGCTGACCGCTCAGCATCAATGTATGAACAGATGGAAAAGTAAGCTCGCTTACTTTTCCATCTGTTCATACATTGATGCTGTTCTAAACAGTAACAAAAAAGCTCTTGTCCCTTCAAAACGAAGGGACAAGAGCTGTAATAAACTCCTGCGGTGCCACCCAAATTAATGTATAACACATTCACTCAACAGCATACCATCATATGCTTACCTCTGTAACGGTAGGTCTCCGTTGGCGTCTACTTCTGTATATACAGTTTCGAGCCACCCTCCTGAGTCCATTCATTGCTGTTTGTTTATTGTCTCACACCACCCGACAACTCTCTGAAAAACGTCTCAGCCAACTACTTACTCTCAGTCAACGGTTTATTTTATCTGATGACAGTTTAACTCACTAAAGCGATAATGTCAACTGTTAATTTACATATTGCTGTTCTTTACCTGCTCTGCCTGTACATCCGGTGGCGCCTGCTCGTATCTTGATACAACATATTCAAAAATACCGCTGCCGCCTGTAATGGATCTTAGACTGGTGGAATATCCGTACAACTCAAGCATTGGCACTTCCGCCTCAATCACTTGTTTTCCGTCCTGTGGTGTCATATTCAAAATACGGCCACGCCTTTTATTTAAGTCTCCCATAATATCTCCGGAATATCTGTCAGGCGCTGTTACGGTAAGCATGACAATAGGCTCCAACAAAATCGGACTAGCTTCCATAAATCCTTTCTTAAACGCCAATATGGTCGCCATCTTAAACGCCATCTCGGAGGAATCTACCGGATGATAAGAACCATCTATCAATGTTGCTTTTACACCTACCACCGGATATCCTGCCAGAGGTCCTGCCTTCACGCATTCCTGTAGTCCCTTTTCCACGGCAGGGAAGAAATTTCGTGGAACTGCTCCGCCAAATATTTTTTCCTCAAACTCATAAGATTTTGACAAATCACCGGACGGTTCAAATTCCATGATAACATCACCATACTGTCCATGACCGCCGGACTGTTTCTTATGCTTGCCCTGTACCTGCGCTTTCTTTCTGATGGTCTCTCTGAAAGCAATTTTCGGTTTTTCCAATTCTATTTTAACTTTATACCGATCTTCTAATTTGGATGCGGCAATCTGTATCTGCTGTTCTCCGATTCCATAGATTAACGACTGTCTGTTTTCCTCATCCATAACCGTTTTCAGTGTCAAATCTTCAATGCACAGTTTTGTAAGCGCCTGTGCCATCTTGTCTTCATCCCCTTTATTGACGGCACGATAAGCCATATATGTATAAGGTTTGGACATGGTTGTCGGATGATATTCAATCGGCCAGCCACGGGTAGAAAGTGTATCTCCTGTTCTGGTGCTTGCCAGTTTTCCGATGGCTCCGATATCACCGGAATAAAGTTCCAGCACTTCCATCACATCTTTACCACGCATCACATATAATTTACTTAATTTTTCTTCTACATCTTTTGTAGCATTATATACTGTATCTCCGGCTTTCAAAATACCTGTACGCACTTTCACCAGAGAATATTTTCCCACGAACGGATCCATAATTGTTTTAAATACATATGCTGATACCGGTTTGGAAGCATCATAATCTCCCAAAACATCCTCTCCCGTATCTAAGTTTGTGGCC
Source organism: uncultured Eubacterium sp. (assembly GCA_904420085.1). Classification (GTDB taxonomy): domain Bacteria; phylum Bacillota; class Clostridia; order Lachnospirales; family Lachnospiraceae; genus Eubacterium_G. The sequence goes on from CAJFUA010000062.1 coordinate 31,392, forward strand.
TCCTTAAATACTTCTGCTTTATCCGGTGCCGGGAAGTATTTTTCACAGGTCTGCAGAAAACTGTTCACTCCCTGACAGGTTGCTCCGGAACCAATTTGTACGGGGACGATATCACAACTAATAACACTTTTTCTAAGTGCCTGAGAAATTTCCTCATAGGTAAATTCCTCTCCCGCAAAGTATTTATCCATCAGTTCCTCATCGGATTCTGCCACCGCCTCCATAAGCTGTTCCCGTACCGGCTCAAGTTCCGATGTGACGGATTCCGGAATCTCCATCTCTTCATAATTTCCGGCATCATCTTTAAACTTTCTTCCCCCCATTTTTACCACATTGACATATCCTGTCAATGTATCGCCGTCCAGAATCGGTAAATGAAACGGCGCAACTTTTTTACCAAAATTCTCCTTTAATTCCTCCACGGTCTGCATATATTTTGCATTCGGGTCATCCATATTCGTTACAAAAAATATTCTTGGAATCTTTCTTCTCTCACAAATTTCCCATGCTTTAATGGTTCCAACCTCTACACCTGCCTTGCCGTTTACGACAATCACAGCCGCATCTGCAACACTCATAGCATCTTCCATCTGACCTACAAAATCAAAATATCCCGGTGCATCCAATATATTAATCTTTAATCCGTTCCATTCAATTGGAATCACAGATGCACTGATGGAAAACTGTCTGTTTATTTCCTCCTTGTCATAATCGGAAATCGTATTACCATCCTCTACACGTCCTTTTCTGGTAATCACTCCTGTCGCATATGCCACTGCTTCCGCAAGTGTAGTTTTACCGGCCCCTCCATGACCAAGAAAAACAACATTCCTGATATCTGATGTCTTATAAACATTCATATCTGTTTCCTCCTTTATTCAATTTTATATCCGATGCGTTTCCGCCTCACTATATGTATATATTTTACTTCATATATTATGCCAATACAAGGAAGGTTATTTTTTTAACAAAGACATGCTGACATTTTATAAAAAAACTTGTTAGCAATATTTGAAAAAAATTTGCTACAGTAATTTAAACAAATTTGCAGACAACATTTATAAAACAAATTTACCTGTATTATTCTTGACTATCATACTTTAAAGTGTTAAACTTTAACGTATTGAATTTATTATATATGAGCATAAAAAAGTTACTGATAACAAAGAAACTTTACAATTGAACAAATACCCATTATGATAGATTTACATTCCAACAGACATTACAAAGTTTATTGGAATGATAGGAGGTAAACTGTGAGAGAATTAAATCAATTAACCTTTGGATTTATTGGAATCGGCCTGATTGGCGGCTCGGTGGCAAAAACACTGCGCCGTATATACCCAAGCTGCAAGATCATTGTCTATAACCGAGGGGCTAAACCCCGGGTCATGGCTATGAATGACGGCACTGCCAATATCGCCTTAGATACAGTAGATGATACATTTCATGAATGCGACTATATTTTTCTTTGTATGCCGGTGGAACTAAATGTGGAATATTTAAAAGAATTAAAAGGTATTATTAAAAAAGACTGTATTATTACAGATGTGGGAAGCGTAAAGACCAATATTCACCAGGCGGTTGTCTCTTTAGACATGGAAGAAAATTTTATTGGCGGGCATCCCATGACCGGCTCCGAGAAAACCGGATATGAACATGCAAGCGACAGGTTGTTGGAAAATGCCTACTATCCAATCACTCCTACTTCCAAAGTGTCCGAGGAATCTGTTATAGAATATACAAAAATCGTCTCGGATATTGGTGCAATTCCCTTTAAAATCACTCCCGAAGAGCATGACCGTGTGGTGGCTGCCATCAGCCACCTGCCGCATATTATTGCTTCCAGTCTTGTCAATTTAGTAAAACACAACGACAGTGAAGCAGAATACATGAAAACCATTGCTGCCGGCGGTTTTAAAGATATTACAAGAATTGCCTCATCTTCTCCGGAAATGTGGGAGCAGATTTGCATGAGCAATCATACAAACATCAGTCAGATGTTAGGATTATACATTGAAGATCTGAAAAACATCCAAAAAGATTTGGATACAAAGAACGGCTCTGCCATTCATTCCCTGATTTCTGAAAGCCGCGATTACCGCGACAATCTGGATGAACATAATAACAGTATTATTCAACGGAGTTATAGCATTTTTTGTGATATTATTGACGAATCCGGTGCCATTGCCACCATTGCTACCATTCTCGCCACAAACGGCGTCAGTATAAAAAATATCGGAATTATTCATAACCGTGAACATGAAGAAGGGGTTTTGAAAATATCATTTTATGATGAAGTTTCATCTAACAAGGCAGTGGAACAGTTGGAACGTCATAGATATAAAATATTTAAACATTAATCCCTCTTGGTCAAATTACGAAATTAAAAAATTGAGCATTTGAATTTCACTTCAAATGCTCATTTTTTTCTTAAAATTTATATTTTTCCAAAACCTTTTTCAGATGTTCTCCATATGGAGATTTCCCATAATTCTGAATTGCTTTTTTCAATTCTTCATCATCAATCCAGCCATTATTATAAGCGATTTCTTCCGGAGCTGCAATAATAATTCCCTGAATACTTTCTATCTGCTTTACAAAATTTCCTGCTTCAAGCAAAGATTCCATCGTGCCTGTATCCAACCATGCGAATCCTCTGCCTAACAGTTCAACATCCAGCAGTCCCTCTTCTAAATAAAGTTTGTTCAAATCTGTAATTTCCAATTCTCCTCTTGCACTTGGTTTTACTTTTTTTGCTTTTTCCACAACATGGTTATCGTAAAAGTACAGACCTGTAACAGCAAAATTGGACTTTGGTTTTTCCGGTTTTTCCTCTAAAGAAACCACCTGCAAATCATCATCAAATTCCACGATGCCGAACCGCTCCGGATCATCCACCAGATATCCGAAAATCGTGGCACGTCCTGTGTTATTGTAAGCTTTTTTTAATCTCTTTACTAATCCGTGTCCATAGAAAATATTGTCTCCCAAAATCATGGCACAACTGTCTTCTCCGATAAACTCTTCACCAATTAAAAATGCCTGCGCCAGTCCGTCCGGAGAAGGCTGCTCTTTGTATGATAAATGGATTCCAAATCTGCTTCCGTCACCTAATAACTTTTCAAAGTTTGGTAAATCCTGTGGTGTGGATATAATTAATATATCCTGGATTCCCGCCAACATTAATGTTGATAACGGATAATAAATCATTGGCTTATCATAAATCGGTAACAGCTGTTTACTTGTAACACTGGTTAACGGATAAAGTCTTGTTCCGCTTCCTCCTGCTAAAATAATTCCTTTCATCTTTATTCCACCTCAATTTCTATTCTTCCGTTGACGATAACTTCATCCAGAAAAGTATCATCTAGGGCCTGATTGGTCATTTCCTGCTTTCTCACAGTTGTATAAAGTCCTTCACGGTTCTGATATATCATAATATTATTCCCGGAAGGAAGTTTCTCCGGTTCAAAAATATATAAATCTCCCTGTTTTTCTATCGGATATCTTTTGTTATTCTCGATATTAAAGAAAAATATATCTTGCACTTCCCGGGTGTCGTTAATTCCTAAAAAATATTGGGAATTCTTCTTTAATAAAGTAAACCGATTCTTTTTCTGAATCGTTAAAATAGAATACCTGGAATTAAAAGTAATGATTTTATCACCTGTCGTAATACTGGTTACCTTTGCCAGTTCTTCCATTAACCGCGGTGTATAATATGTTTTTTTCCCATTCTTTATACATACCGTATTTAATATATATGTTGAACAAGGTAAATCGGTAATGTCTGCTTTTCTTCGAACCTTGTCATATTTTAAGTCTGTCCTCTGCTGACTGAAATAACGGTTGTACGTAAATACTTCTTCCACAGAAATTGCATCATCCTCTTCCAATCCTACAAAAATCTGAAAATCAACGTAAATTCTGCCGTTTTCTTCCGACAAACCTTTTACGGACAGCACATTATTATTTCTCAAAACAGAATTATATACATATGGATCCAACTTCTTTACATCTAAATCTTTAAACGACATTTTATTGTAAATAAAATCATAAATCTGTCTGTATCTTTTTGCCAAAATGCGCTCTGTAAAATACTTTGTCCCTACCGGAATATCTGAATTTGCTATCAGATGTACAAAAAACGCTTTAAATTGCATTAAGAAACAGCGGTATCTGTGACATGCAAGCTTAAAATCATTATAATCATTTTCTTCATTTTCCGGATTTGCCAGAGTATATAACGGATAATATAACCGTACAAAACTATGCTCCCATATTGCCTTATTATATTGCATGCTCTTTTTGAAATCCTGAATGCTTATCTTTATCTGGGACTGAAAAGAGTCACACCTGTCGGATATCATATGAAACTCTGCCGTCTGGTCTGTAATGGAGATTTTCTCTTCATTCTTTTTCTTTCTCCAAAAATATACAACATCCGTAAGAACACTGATTTTCTTTGCTCTCATTGCCGCTTTATATGTGAATATTCTATCTGCTATTAACAAATTTGCAGGCATTTCAATCTGATTTTCTCTTAGAAAATCTGTTTTATATACGGCATTCCAGTAGAATACCTGGTTGGTAAACGCTTCTTTTTCCTCGTCTGTTGTCAATACTTTGTTTTCCACAAAAACGTTATTTTCATGGGCAGCGATTAAAAAAGTATTCATAAAAGCATTGGTTAGTTTCATCGGAAGTCCGGAAGCGAAATCCGAGCCATCCTGCTCGATTCTGGCAATCAGTTTCTTATAGGCTCCATCCGCCACCACATCATCAGAATCTACCAGTGCCAGATATTTCCCGTTTGCTTTTGCAATTCCTATCTGAGATGAAATTGCTCCACCGGAATTTGGTTTCTCAATCAGTTGAAACTGAGGTTTGTCTTTAATATATTCTTTGATAATCTGCGCGGAATTGTCTGTGCTGGAATCGTCTACTACAAATACTTCATAGGAATCAATTCCCTGCCGCTCGATGGAACTGAGACAATCTTCCAAATACTGCTCATTATTATAACTTAAAACTACGACGGAAAGCGTCACCTTATTTTCCATTATGAAAATACTCCTTTATTCTACTACAAATCTCCAACACCTGTTCTTCTGTCAAATCAGCATACAATGGAAGACACAGGATATTTTTTGAAACTTCCTCTGCAATCGGTGTCTGATTATACTCCTGAAACAATGGCATCTGGTTGATTGCCGGATAAAAATATCTTCTCGGATAAATATCAAACTGTTCCAGATAATTCATTAATCCCTCCGCAGACAAATTTTCATCTTTTACCACAACCGGATAATAGCCGTAATTATATTTTACATCGTCTCTTCTGTGTAGCAAAACAAGAGAGGAAACTGCGCCTAATTCTCTATCGTAAATTTCTGTTAAAACTTTTCTCTTAGCAATATTATTATCTAAGTTTCTTAAATTCACAATTCCCATGGCTGCTGAAAATTCATTCATTTTTGAGTTGACGCCATCATATACAGTAAGTCCGTCGGATATACCAAAATTGGAACGGGAAACTACTTCCTGCAGCATCTGGTCTGAATCAATGACAGCCATTCCCCCTTCAATAGAATTCAATACTTTGGTTCCATGAAGGCTGAACATGGAAGCATCTCCAAAGTTTCCTATCGCTTCTCCTTCCACTTCCACACCAATGGCATGAGCGGCATCATACACAACTTTTAAATGATGCCTGTCCGCAATTTCCTGTATTTTCTTTACGTCACAGGGCGATCCGTACACATGAACCGGAACAATCGCTACAGTTTTTGGTGTAATTAACGCCTCTATCTTATTTACGTCAATATTGTAATCTTTCTTATCAATATCGCAAAACACCGGCTTATGTCCGGAATTTAAAATAGCCAGTGTAGTGGAAACAAAAGTAAAGGACGTTGTTATAATCTCTCCCGGCTCAATGCAGGACAAAATATTCTGCAACAGCATATGTCCGTTACATTGTAATTCCACATTTTTGTAATCAAATTTGTCTTGAATCAGGCTTTTAAATTTCTCATATTTGGGACCAAAATTGGTTATATGCTTTATTTCCCAAATGGATTTTATTTCTTCTGCATATTCTTCATATTCAGGTAATGCCGGTCTGGTAACAAATATCTTTTCCATTTTTAATACCTCCAATCCATTAATGCCGTCATGCAGTCCAGATCAAAAACCGGTATGTTACATTTTCTTGAAACATCGTATCTTTCTCTGAATGCATCATCAATGAAAATCGCATTTTTATGTTTAATGTAATCACTTTTTAACGTTTCATCCTTGATATGAATAATTTCATCAAAAACAGATTTGTCTATATGATATTTTTTTAAGGATTCTTCAATGTCTTTTGCATGTCTGGTCAGCAATTTTATTTTTTTCTTTTGATTCAGGCATTGATAAATAAATGCGATAACCTCTGTATTGACCGTATCTTTGTATGTGATGGTGTCATCAAAATCCATATACACATAATCATAGTCAATATCCAAAATATATTTATTTGAAAAAGCTCTGTCCACTTCCGTATGGGCAATCAGGTTTGGAAGCGCCGATACCTCATAACCCATCAGTTGATATACGGTGTTCAGAATAAAATTAAAGCCCCTGACTCTGCTGGTAGACATACTGCCCGCCACACGGGAAGCCATTTCCAACAATTTGTAATGTCCGGCGGCATCCAGTTTTACCTGGAAAAACCAGACTCCGTTAAACCTTACCTGTCTGTTAATACTGTCCGCAATTTCGCGAACCTCTTCCGGCATATCCACCGTTACGGAATGCACACTGATGCCTGTCCGGATGCGTTTTCTCTGACGCATGGAAGCCACAAGCAAATTTCCCTTACTGTCCGTAAAACAGTCAATGGTGTATTCTTCTCCCGGCAGCAATTCAGAAATCACATATGCATCCGCCTTATCCTGTAGCAGTTCCAAATCTTCCATAGAATTTATCTTCATAATTCCCTGAGAACCCTGTCCGATATCCGGCTTTGCAAATAGCGGTAAATCTTCTTCCCTGATTTCCTCTATACGGAACATTTTAGGAATATACCATTCTCCTGCCAGTTTCTCATAAGTTCTCTTTTTCGAGCGTGCCAGATCACAGGTGTCTTTATCCGAAGTCGCTATCTTGCACTTTACTTCTTCCCGATGCTCTGACAGATACAAAATCACATCATCATATGCCGGTATCAGAACATCTATATGGTTTTCCTCAATCACAGAATTTAACTCATCCATAAAAGTGGGACTTGTAATAAAGGAGATTCCCTCAATGTAATTTTTGTATACCATTCTTCCATGAGAAGAAACAGAACTCAATCCGTACAGATTGATATGTTTGTCAAATTTCAGTGCGTTGTGCACTTCCAGTCCGATTTCGGAACCACATGGGAATACTAAAACATTAATCATCTTTTTCCTCGCTCAAAACAATATCTAATACCTTTTCACAGGAATGCCCGTCACAATATTTTGCCATATCGTCACAAAACGCGCGCAGTTTTTCGGAATGCTCATAATCATACTGCTCAATATGTTCGATGGCATTCACCAGACTGTCATTATCCTGTAAAATCGGTCCCGGCAATGTGTTCATACCTACATAAAGCCCTCTTGTCTCATTCACATATTCTTCTAAATCATAAGCATAGAACAGCATTGGTTTCCTTGCACTTGCAAAATCATAAAATACGCTGGAATAATCCGTAATAAGAATATCTGCAATGCAAAGTAACTCCATGACATCTTCCTCGCCACTGACATTCAGCAGGAAGTTTTTATATTTATCATCAATCTCCAGACTGTCTGCAATCAGATGATGCAGTTTCACCAGCAATACATATTCATCGCTGAATTTTGTATACAGCCTGTCCACATCAAAAGGAAGACTGAAATCGTAACCTCTCACATAATCTCCCTGTAAATCTCTCCATGTAGGTGCATAGACAATCACTTTCTTATTCTTAATCGCCGGATACTGTGAAAGCAGTCTTTCCTTTGCTTTGTTCTTTAATTCCTCTTTATAGAAAATATCGTTAATCGGATATCCCTCTTTAATCAGCCTTTTCTTAAAACGGAATGCATGGACTAATTTCTCTGCTCCGTAATCGTTATCAGCAAGGAAATAATCCCAGTTCTGGCTTTCCTGATAGAGATTTCCAAACGCCTGCTTTTCAGGTCCCTCGCACTCTATGTCAAATCCCAGTTTTTTCAGAGGTGTTCCATGCCATGTCTGTAAATAAACCGTTTCCTCTCTCTTTTTCTTTACCGGGAAAAGAATATTATTGACCCAGTATTTCGCCTTAGCCAAATAATAGAAATACTCAGACGTTCCTCTTTCCACTAAGATTGGATTTCCTGGAATTTTACTGCTGTTTGTATCAGGATACGCCCACACAAACTTATAATCTGCATACTTTGGATTCCCTATCATATATTCATAAAGATATTTTGGATTTCCCGTGTAATTCTTTCCCAGATTTGCCTCAAAGAATATCAGTTTGTCATCTGCCTTTTCATTTTTCAGCGTATCAAAATATTTTTCACGTCCGGTCTGGAATTTAATGCCTTTCTCATATTCATCTCTGGATGTAAACCATGCGTTTAAATTGTACTGATTCATACCAAGATAAAAAGACATTACCATATCTTCCGGCATTTCATGCGTATAAAGATATCTTTCTTTTGTGGAATATTCTGCATATTTTTTTACTAAAAAACCGGTTTCTTTAAAACCTCCCACATATTCAATGCCTAATCTGAAGTTAAGTCTGGCATTATAATACATATTCCGGTGCAGCTGTTCTATATCAATATCAAAACAGTCTTCCACTGTTCGGTTTGCCTCGTCCATTATTTTTTCATATAAAACAAAATTATACTTTGCATAATTATCTGTCAGATAAACTGTATATTTTTGTATTTTGGATAACAACGAATAAATCTTAAATTCCAATTTGATTTTTCCGTCCTGCTCCGTCACTTCACAATCGGACGTGAACGTGTTGACTGCAAGATCAAAATCGTATTTTTCGCTATATATATAGTGGTTTTCCTTATTACATATCAATAGAATCTGCCGGTCAAAGAAAGTCAGAACATTACCATAAGCCTCGCTTAAAATATAATCCTTAACGGCTCTTGTCTTTGGCTGAATCAGTTTCAGCCAGTTGGTTTCTAATTTATTTCCTTTTGTACTGTATATCTCAAATTCCAGAACAAACCGATCTATCAGATTGATTTCTCTGTTGAGAAGTTCGCTGACGTTCTCAATTTCCACCTGTACACCGGTTGGAATGACAGCCACTTTTTCTCTCTCATTTGTTTTTAAATTTTTAATGTAAAGTACAAATTTCTGACACTTGGTATAATTTTCCTTTAAATTGATTAATATTTTATTCTCTCTTGCTTCATAGGAAATCTTGTCGATATATTTATACTGCGGTTTTAAATCCTGTGTCTTTACTTTTAATTTGTCCGGTTGGAATACATAAGATGTGTCCGGTTGTGTAATATATAATCGTGACAAATCCTCTCTTACCGCTAATTTCTCGTCTGACGTATACATGGTCACTACAGGAATAAAACAATCTTTTTCAACCAAAAGAATCTGCAGTTCGTGATTTTCCTCAAGCACTTCATTTATATGGTCAATTTGCAGTGGTTTGTCTGAAACTGCTAAAGACACAACGGTATCATAGTCGTTATCAACCAATACCAGTCTGCTCTCTTTCAGGAAATCTTTATTTTCCGTGCCGTGTATATCCAAATCAATATTTAATGTATCATTTATCACATCAAAATGAACCAATGCATACTTTGCATCGGCTGCACAATATTGCTTCTGATTCAGTTCAACAAAATGCCCGTCGATATCAAAATCAAACTCATCCCCTTCAAAGGTGGCTGTGGTGGAATATCCGTCCACCAACACCTTGAAATTTTTATTTCTGATTAAATTTATAACACCGTTATTCAATGACAGTTTAACTTTTTTATTTTCACTTTTCCATCTGTCTTTGTCATATGCAAGAGACCATGAATCGATTTCCTCCGACACAGACTCAATGATAATATTGTCATTGACTATATATGCTTTTAATTCCGGCTTCAAGGAATTTCTTATCTTTCTTCCAAATTTACTTTTTACCATTTTTAAATAGAATGGTCTGAATAATCGTTTTAGTCTTGATATCATCGTTTTTCTCCTACTTTTTCAAAGAAAAATATGCACATTTCCCCATGCAGTATTGCAGCATTTCCTATTATGCATATTTTACAAATTATACCATAATATGGTATTCATTTCAATGTTTCTACTTTTTTTGACATTTGGTGTTAATAAATACTGTCCAACACTTCAAAATAATTTTCAAATGTCTTGTTGCAGCACATAGGATTGTCGATAACCACCCCTTCCAGCTTTAAACCTGCCATGGCAAAACTCATAGCTACGCGGTGGTCATTATATGTCTCAATCTCAGCGCCATGTAATACACCCGGTATAATCAAAACATTGGTACTTCCGTTTTCTTCCAATATCCGTGCTTTACATCCTAATTTTTGTAATTCATTGACAATTACCTGAACCCTGTCGGATTCCTGTCCTCGGATATGTTCAATATTGCATATTTTTGTGGGTGTCTTGGCAAAAGCTGCAATGACAGCCATCGTCAGTGCCTGATCGGAAAAATCCGACATATCCGTTTCCATTCCGGCATAGGATTTCACTGCTGATGCGTCAATTTCCACAGCTTCCTTCTCTTCTTTTAGTATGCAGCCCAATTTTTCAAGTATGTATAAAAATTTTACATCTCCCTGCATGGAATTTAAACGGATGCCTTTCACTCTGCTTTTGACACCTAACAATAATGCCATTGCATAGAAATAACAGGCAGCCGACATATCCGGCTCAATGTCATATTCCTTTAAGGAAAATCTCTGTTTCCCGATAACATAAGTTTTTGTACCCTCTGAAAATTGTCGGCTTTCTTCCTGCTGATACCTGATACCGAACTGTTCCAGCATATTTAACGTAATTTTAATATATGCACCATCCACTCTGGAACCGGTCAATTCCACTTTCATTCCGTGAACCGCTCCTGCCATCAACAGTGCACTGGCATACTGGCTGCTTTTTGACGTATCAATACTGATATCCGTCTGTCCGATTCCTTTTGAATGTATCTCAAGGGGGAAATGTCCCTCTTCTTCCAGACAATGTATGACAACACCCTTTTCTTTCAAGGTTTCCAGTAACTGACTCATGGGACGCCGTTTCATCTGTTCCGAAGACTCCAACCGATAGTCACCGCCGCATACGGTAAGTAATACGGTCATGAATCTGGCGGCAGTTCCTGCGCTTCTCACATTTATGGTCACATTATTTTTAGGAATACGGCCATTTTCACCTTTTATAATTACTTCTTTCTTATTCTCATCTACACGAAATTCAAATCCCAGTTTTTCCAGACAGTCTAAAAAGGCTCTGGAGTCATCACTAAACAGAACGCCTTTCAACTTACACGTTCCATCAGAAAGGGCTGCAAGCATCAGTGCTCTGTTTGTAATGCTTTTGGAACCGGGTACTTCTACGCAGATATTTTTTTTCTCCCTTATTGGTTTTACGTAATATTTGTCCATAATATTGCATCTACCTATATATTATTTGATATTTTTTTGTTCATATGCATTTGCTATTGAATCAACATTGCATCACCAAAACTGAAAAACCGGTATTTTTCTTTTACCGCCTCCTGATATGCATTTAATACGTTTTCTCTCCCCGCCATGGCGGATACCAGCATCAGCAGTGTGGACTCCGGCAGATGAAAATTGGTTATCAGACAGTCCACGGCTTTAAACTGATATCCCGGATAAATAAATATCTGAGTCCATCCGCTTCCGGCATGCACAATACCATGTTCATCGGTCACCGTCTCCAATGTCCTTGTACTGGTGGTACCCACGGAAATAATTCTGCCACCACCGGCACGGCAGTCATTAATCATTCGGGCGTCTTTTTCATCCACCATATAAAACTCTGAATGCATATGATGTTCCAATATGTTCTCTACTTTCACCGGCCGAAACGTTCCCAGTCCCACGTGAAGTGTTACATGAGCAATTTTCACACCTTTTTCTTCTATTTCTTTTAGCAACTCCTTCGTAAAATGAAGTCCTGCGGTAGGCGCCGCTGCCGATCCCTCGTACTTGGCATAAACAGTCTGATATCTGTTTTTGTCTTCTAGCTTATGAGTGATATAAGGCGGAAGAGGCATCTCTCCCAGTTTGTCTAGCACTTCCTCAAAAATACCCTCGTAGTGAAACTGTATCAGGCGGTTTCCTTCCTCCACCACATCTAAAACCTCACCTGTCAACAGTCCGTCGCCAAAACTGATTACCGCTCCCGGTCTGCATTTCTTTCCCGGTTTTACCAGCGTTTCCCATATATCATTCTCTCTGCGCTTCAAAAGAAGCACTTCAATTTTTGCATCTGTTCCTACTTTATTTCCATACAGTCTGGCAGGCAGAACTTTGGTATCATTAATTACCAGACAATCGCCTTCTTTTAGATAATAAATAATATCCTTAAATACATGATGTTCCACATGACCGCTTTGTTTATCAAGCACCATCAGCCTGGAACTGCTTCTGTCCTCCAAAGGATCCTGCGCAATCAGTTCCTGAGGCAAATCGTAATAATAATCATGTAAACTCATTTTTTCTGTATGACACATAAATTTCTCCATTCTTCTACTATAATTCTCTGCTGTCCAGTACAACGGTAAAAGGACCGTCGTTTTCCAGACTCACTTTCATGTCCGCACCAAAAACTCCGGTTTCCACTACCGGCACCTGTTTTTTGCATGCGGCAATAATATATTCATACATTTCTTCTGCCATATCCGGTGCTCCCGCATTGATAAATGATGGTCTGTTTCCTTTTTTACAGTCGGCATATAAGGTAAATTGGGAAACAAGCAGCAATGCCCCCTTTACATCTGCCAGTGCCAGATTGGTCTTTCCCGCTTCGTCCTCAAAAATACGCATGCCAATTAATTTTTTTACCATCTTATCCGCTGTTTCCTTTGTGTCTTCCTTAGATACACCAATCAAAACAAGAAAACCTTTATTTATCTTTCCTGCAATATTGCCTTCAACGGAGACATTTGCATGGTTTACCCTTTGAATTACAAATTTCATTTTATCTTCTTCCTTCTACCAAATCCGATTTCATTATTTCATAATATCATCTTTTATTTTTCCAGTTTTTTACATTATCATAATATATTGATATATTATTGAATATTTATTCCTGATTTTTTTACCATAGAAAAGAGGTCAACTGTTTTCAGCTAACCTCTAATGATTCTTTCATCCGTCACCGCAACTAGCCACGCAACTGGATTCCCAGCCCTTCCAGACCATTTAAAATCTTCTTCATTGCTCCGGCAACGTCGTTTTCCTCCAGCGTTCTGTCCTTAGCCCGGACTACAATATTGTAAGCTACGGATTTATATCCTTTCTCAATCTGGTCGCCTTCATAGATATCAAACAGCCTGTAACTTTCCAGTATTTTTCCGCCACGCTGTTTGATAACTTTCTCAATCTGTCCCACCAAAATTTCTTTTGGAACAACCATGGAAATATCCCGTGACACGGCAGGGAATTTTGCAATTCCTTTGTATTTCTTTTCAAAATCTGCCATTTCATATACATAAGGCATATCAATAACCGCCACATAAGCTCTTGTCTTCATGTCATAGCTTTCACAGACAACCGGATGTACTTCTCCTAAATACCCAATCACTGCATCTTTGTATAATATATTTGCCTGACGTCCCGGATGCAAGAATGTCTTTCCGGCATTTGCATCATATTCTACCTGGCTGTCCATTCCTACCTGTCCTAAAAATTCCTCCACGACACCTTTCATGGTAAAGAAATCTCCCTCTCCGTAGAAACCAAGGGTAAACTGCATTCTCTCATCAGGAAGGTCTGTGACCGGAAGTTCCTTTGGCAGATAGATATTTCCCATTTCAAACAGGCGGACATCTTTATTTCTCCGATTATAATTGGTTGCCAGTGATGTGAGCATACCGTTGAGCGGCGTAGTTCTCATCACACTAAAATCTTCGCCCAGAGGGTTTGAAATACAGACTGTTTTTCTCAGTTCACTGTCCGTAGGCAGTAACAATTTATCAAATACTTTCGGACTTTCAAAAGAATAGGTCATTCCCTGTGAAAATCCACAGTACAGCGCCACACTTCTGGCAATCTCGTCAATCTTTAATTTATCAGACAGTTTTCCTGTCGTTGCCTCTCCACTAGGAAGTGTGGTAGGAATTTTATCATATCCGTAGAATCTGGTGATTTCTTCTGCGATATCGCACATTCCAATCAAATCCTGTCTGAATGTAGGCACAGTAATCGTCTTTGTCTTTTCGTCATATTGCAACTCTAACGGGGAGAAATAACGTACCATTTCTTCTTCCGATAATTCAAATCCAATCAGATTATTTACATAATCCGGTTCAAACGGAATGGTTCTCTCTTCCCTCTTTTCAGGATACACATCCACCATTCCTTCCACAACCTCTCCTGCTCCCAGTTCTTCAATCAACTGACATGCCCTGTTTATTGCGGCTTCTGCATTATTCGGGTCAAGACCTTTTTCAAATTTACCGGAGGCATCCGTTCTAAGTCCCACTCTTTTTGAAGAAAGACGAATATTGGTTCCGTCAAAACATGCCGCCTCAAACAGTACATTCTGTACATCATCCGTAATCATGGAGTTCTCGCCTCCCATAATGCCAGCCAGCCCCACTGCTTTTTCTCCATCGCAAATCATCAGCATATCGCTGTCCAATTCACGCTCCTGACCGTCCAGAGTTACAAACTTTTCGCCTTCCTCAGCACGGCGCACAACAATTTTATTTCCTGCAATGGTATCAAGGTCGTATGCATGCATTGGCTGTCCGAATTCTTCCATTACATAGTTTGTAATATCCACCAGATTATTAATCGGCCTGATTCCACAGGCTGCCAGTCTTCTCTGCATCCATTGCGGTGACGGCGCTAACTTTACATTTTTAACCACTCTTGCACAATATCTCGGGCAAAGTTTTGTATCTTTTACTTCCACAGAAATATCATCATTGACATTCCCCTTGCTTCCAACCACTTTTGTCTCCGGAGCATAAAACGGTTTTCCGAAAGTTGCGGCAGCCTCCCTGGCAATACCAATTACACTGTAGCAGTCTACTCTGTTGGATGTGACTTCATATTCAAAAACCGTGTCATGAAGTCCCAGCACTTCCACTGCATCTGCTCCCACTTCCACATCATCATCAAAAATATAAATGCCGTTTTCCGGCGCTTCCGGGTAAAAATCTGTAGTAGAACCAAGTTCTTCAATGGAACACATCATACCGTTTGATTCCACGCCGCGGAGTTTTCCTTTTTTGATTTTTATTCCGCCGACTGTCTTTGTTCCATCGTGACCTCCTGCCACTCTTCCGCCATCCAATACTACCGGAACTTTCTGTCCTTCTTTTACATTGGTCGCTCCAGTCACAATCTGTGTAACCTCATTCCCGATATTTACCTGACA
>CAJFUA010000063.1 GCA_904420085.1 uncultured Eubacterium sp.
AAGACGGACTGCGGCCGGACAGCATTGATGTTACGTTAAAAGCAGGTGACAGCGCCAAAGGCACATATAAAATTAAAAAAGAAGATGGCTGGAAACTGACGGTGGAAAATCTTCCAAAGTACAGTCAGGGAAAAGAAATCACTTATACGTGGAAAGAAACGCCGGTAAACGGTTATGCTTCAGACATAAATACATCAGGATATAACACTGTTATCACCAACGTCCACTCTCCGGTGTATTCCATTCAGACAGAAATTGATAACGGGGTTATCACTAAGTCTGATACGGATGTACCGAGAGGGGAGAGCAGAACGGTTACATGGACACCGGCTGAGGGCAGATATATTGATAAGGTTTTTGTTGACGGAAAGGAAATAACCGTTTCCGGAAACAGTTATACATTTACCAATGTGACCGCAGACCATGAAATATCCGTCACAACACTTCCATATCTTCAGATAACTACAGACATCGATTATGGAATCATTACGGATAACATCACGGATATCAAAGCCGGAGAAAGCCATACCATTTCATGGAAGCCGGAAGAGGGAAGGTATGTATCAAGGGTAATTATCAATGAAGACATCTACTATGAGGGGAATGCAGAAATGGATTATCCAACATCCTATAATGCTAAACAGATGGAAAAAGATGTGGAAGTGATTGTGGAAACAGAACCGCTTCCTGTAGAAAGTAAAACTCCGGAAGAGGCGGAAACAACGGTTAAAGCAGAAATAGGAGAGGCATTCAGTACGTTTGTGACGGAAACCACAACAGAGGTAAAGACAGATGCGGTTAAGGATCAGACAATGACAATGCCGGAGGAAAGGTACACTTCCCCAAAGACCGGCGGACAGGCTTTAAGACCGTGGCTTTTCATGCTGCTGGCATTGCCGGCAGTAGGAATCGCAATGGTAACCGGTATAAAGGAGAGGAAAAAGAGTGAAGATAAAAAAGCATCTGAATAAAATCCCTGTCATCTGTCTGATTGTTTTTCTGAGCCTTTCGGGGACACACATTCTGCAGAACCAGATGGAAACGGTGCAGAAAAGTACAGTCCGGGAAAGTGAAATCAGTTTCAGTGATATTCCAAAGTATCAGGATGAACCGTATGCTGTTTTAAATAACAACAGGCCGGAGTTTTCAGAGGAAGAAATCACCGATAAGTCCTTTGAACATTACAGCTCTCTGGACGTCCTTGGACGGTGCGGTGAAGTTCTTGCATGTGTAGGTATAGACATCATGCCAACAGAAGAGAGAGGAAGCATCGGAATGGTAAAACCCTCCGGGTGGCATACCGTGAAATATGATTTTATTGATGGCAAATATCTGTATAACCGCTGTCACCTGATCGGCTATCAGCTTACCGGAGAGAATGCAAATGAAAAGAACCTGATTACCGGAACCCGGTACATGAACGTAGAGGGCATGCTGCCATTTGAAAACATGGTTGCTGATTACGTGACGGAAACAGAAAATCATGTCATGTACAGGGTAACTCCGGTGTATCAGGATAACAACCTTGTGGCATCAGGAGTGCAGATGGAGGGTTATTCCGTGGAAGATGAGGGAAAGGGAATATCCTTTAACGTTTACTGCTATAATGTGCAGCCGGGGGTAAAGATTGATTACCGGACAGGATACAGCGTGGATGATTGAAATAAAAAAGGAGCATTTATTTTATGAAATTAAAAAGCAGAGGATTTTTTATCGGTGGATTTCATTTACTTTCCTGCCACACTGGTATTTGTGGCTAGTGTGGCGGGAACGAATTTAAAATTTATCGGTAGAAAAAAGTAAGAAACATTTAATAAGAACCAGAAGTTATAATGCACAATACTGATGATTATATAGTATGAGTTGGTACAATATTTGTATACCACGAACTTAGGCAGCAAAAGTCTGTCACGTTTATTGTATGGCATACTGAAACTATTGAAAGTAACTAAAGGTAACGTGTAACGAAATTTATAAATGTGTTACACTATAATTAGTAAAGAAGATAGTTCTACACAAAAGTGTGGAGCTGTCTTTTTTTGCTATAAAAAAAGAATAGGAGATAGGATAAGATGATTGGAAAGTTTGGAAAAGTTTATAATAGTTTAGCGATCATGGCAGCTAAAACAAAAACTGATGTAAGCGATGTGACAAGTGGAATTACTACCTTAGAAGACATAGCCCTGGCTATTGTTATAGGAATTGGGGTAGTATTTTTCTGTTTTGGGATTGTTGAACTTGGAGGAGCAATAAGTGCTCATGACAGCACCCAGCAACTTAGTGGCATCAAGAGAATGATTGCAGGAATATTCATGATCGCAGCACCTTTGCTAATTGCACTGTTTACGTAGAAAGAGGTAGTATTTATGAAAAATTTTATATTGCCTACTTTGGCTTTTTCTTTTTCCGATTTTATTGAAGAAGCAAAGGATTATCTTTCAGGGAAAGGGCTTTTTGAACTAGCAGGAGATATTTTTAATAATACATTGGGGATATTGTATTCCCTTTTAGGGGTAAATCCATCAGGGGAAACTTATGCCGAAGCATGGAATACGGTAGAGAATCTATATAATATTTTCATAATAATTGGTATTCCACTTATAACAATTTTTTTTATCTATGGTTATTGTCGTGATGCGGTGGATATAAGGGCAGAACTTCAGATGGAAACAACTGTTAAGATGTATATTCGGCTGATTATGTCAGTAACATTGTTAAATGGTCTTATGATGTGGATTCCTAAATTTTTTTCATGGGCAATTAAACTTCTGGGCATAACTGAACAAAGTTCAATGGCATTAGATACAAAATCACTGGCGGAAATTATGGTTGAAGACAGCAATATATTTACCAGATATATATTTGGTCTGCTGTTTTTACTGGTGGTACTCGTAGCTTGTGCATTGATGATATGGACATGTCTTGGACGTTTTCTGAATTTATATATATTGATTCCGCTGGCACCGATTGCATTATCTACCCTTGCTGCAGGCGGGCAGGCAGCACAGACAGGGTATGCTTACATAAAAAGTGTTTTATTTTATACATTTGAAGTGGTAGTTCTTGGCATAGTGCTAGCCATAGCACCGGCATTTATCTCCGCATTTAGTTTTGCTGAAACAGGTTCATCGGGAATGACTGTAATGTTGGAAGGTATAGTAAAAGTAATAACGATAGCTGCAGGATTAAAGGGCTCTGAAACTGTGGTAAAACATTCACTAAACTTATAAAAGGAAAGGTAACGAAAATGAATACACCGATTAATAAAGATTTTGATAAATATAAGGATGACTTTTTTAAGGGACTTACTCTTAGGGAAACGCTTTGGGCAGCCGGAGCATTAGCAGTTGGATTTGTCTGTATGCTGTTGTTTATTTATTATTTGAAATGGAACACATACATTGCAACGCTTGCTACCATGCCTTTTGTTATGTTGATTGGTTTTAACGGATTTTTTAATAAAAATGGGATGACACTGTACCAGTATGCCGGAAAGAAAATAAAAATTATTTTTGGACAAACACTGGTACTGAGAGGGGAAAATATACGTCTGCATAAAATCAGAGAGGCAGAGGAATTAATGAAAACGGTAAAGGAAAAAAACAAGGAGAAGAAAAATGGCAAAATTCAAAGAGTATAAGAGGCTTACAGAAAAAATATATAAAGTACCAAAATCTATTACAGATATTATTCCAATCAATCGGATTTCAGAAAAAGGGATTTTTGAATTAGAAGAAGGAAGCTCTGTCATAAAGTTATATGACAGGGCTTACTATTTTTATGATACAAACTATCACACGAGAGATGAAGAAGAAAAAGAAGAAATACAGGAAAAATATATTCAATTATTAAATTCATTAAATGTATCATTTAAAATTATTATATCTAATGAACCAGAAAATCTGAAAAAAATTAATGATTCTGTTTTTGCTACTGCACGAAATTCCAGTGAGGAAGCTTTAGCACGTGAATTTAATAAATATTATATGGAAAAAACAGGAGAAAACAGTAAAGGGATAAAGCAGGAGCGATACTTTATTATATCGTGTCTGAAAGCGGATTATAAAAGCGCAAATGCTTATTTTAATACCATAGAAAACCAGTTGGCAATGAGTTTTCAAAGACTTGGAAGCGGACTGCTTCCAATGAATGCAACGCAGAGATTGCACTGCCTTCATAACTTCTACCGACTAGGCAATGAAAAGGAGTTTCAATTTTCTTGGGATGATGCACTGCTACAGCACCGGGACTGGAGAAGAGATATTATTAATACGACAATCAGAGAACATGAAACATATTTAAGTCTTGATTATGGAAAAAGGTATGCGAGTGTTTTATTCATAAAAAATTATGCATCAGGGTTGTCAGATACTTTTATAAAAGAAATGATGTCTTTACCTTTTCCATTAATGATGACATTGGATGTGGAGCCAGTTAAGTCCGACTATGCACAAAAGATGTTAATGAAAAAATATATGTCTGCACAGTTAAGTATAGATAAACAGCAGGAAAGGAAAAATAAAAATGGAAATTTCTCAACAGATGTTTCTTATAACAAAAGAAAAGAGGTTGAAGAATTGGAAGACGCAATGGATTCTCTACGTTTATTTGATGAAAATTTATTTTATACAGACATACTTTTAGTGGTACAGGCTGACTCTAAAGAGGAATTAAAAAATTGTATTGAGCAGATAAAAACAGTTGGGGATACATATACACTTGACATAGAAGAACATATCTGTCAGCAGCTTGATGCATTAAATACAGCCCTGCCCACAGCAGCACGCTTTGTAGATACAATGAGACCATTGCTTACAACGGCACTATCGGGTTTTGTTCCCTTTAATGTACAGGAAGTAAATGATGAAGGTGGTTTTTTTTATGGCATTAATCAAGTATCAAAAAATGCCATTATAGCCAATAGAAAAAAATTAAAAAATGGAAACGGCTTTTATTTTGGAAAATCCGGAAGTGGTAAGTCACTGGACGCTAAAACAGAAATGCTCCAGGTAAAGGCATACACGGACGATGACATGATTATCATTGACCCTATGGGAGAATATGAGGATATAGCAAAAGAGTGGAAAGGAAACTATTACAAATTTACACAAAAAGATGAGAATCAGATTCATAAAAATCCATTGCATGTACCTGAAACAGTAGAGAGCGAAGCAGATTTCATATCCGGTAAGGCAGAATTTCTTTACGCTCTCTGTGAACAGGCAATAAAGCCGAGTGTTCTTACCAGCAAACACATTAATGTAATCGATAGAGCAACAAAGGAAATGTATGAGGAATTTTTTGATAAGAAAAGGAAAGGAGAAAATCCGGAAAGCCCTACCCTTAAAACACTTCGAAATAAGTTTATTCAGTATCATAATAAAAACGGTAGTAAGGCTGCAGGTGACATAGCAGAGGATCTTGAGTTGTTTACGGATGGAACACTGAAGATTTTTACATATCAGGAGAGTGTCACGGAATCCAACAGACTGGAAGTTTATGACCTGTCATCCCTAGGTAAGAAAATGAAAAAACTTGCAATGCTCGTGACTATTGAGGCAGTAAAAAGCAGAGTCCGGGAAAATTGGAAAGTAGGACGTGCTACATGGGTGTATCTGGATGAGGTGCATGAGCTATGGAAAGATGAGTATGCCGTGAAAGCTTTGGAGGAATTGTGGAGAGAAGTCAGAAAATTAGGAGGTCTTTGTACTGGAATGACACAGTTCATCATGGACGGACTACAGAACGATTCAACAGCTTCCATGATAGGAAATTCAGAATTTACACTTCTTTTGGAGCAGGGAAGTGTCGACAAGGAAAATCTCTTTGACATTTTTGAAGTTTCCAATACACAGCTTAAATATGTCAATGGAGTGAATGAGGGAACCGGTCTTGTACGGCTTGGAGATAAGATTATTCCTTTTGATAACGTAATTCCAAAAGATAACAGATTATACAAACTCTTTAATACTTCTTTCCATGAAAACAGGGTGGTGAATGCACAATGAACGATATCCAAAAGAAAAAACTCACTAAAAGAGAAAAGATTATATACGATTGCATTCAACCTAAACACCGCAGGCAGTTTATAAGACTTTCTCCATATAAGCGGAAACGTATGGTAGACACTGTTATCTGCAACCTGGAAAGAAAAAATTATGATGTTTCGGAATTTAAAGAAACTGGAAGAGCCAGAAATGTGGAAAAAAAGAATTATTATATAGCAAAGGCAGTAAGAAAAGGACTGACAGCAGAAACAAAAGCTCCACTGAAGACTGCCGCTGCCGTCAAAGGCGCATTAAAGAAGCGACAGCAGAAAGAGGTTCTGTTAGATTCTTCCGGTAATATTACCAGGGAAAAAGCAACAAGAAACAGTAAAGTTACCGCATCAGATAGATACATAGGTGCAGATAATAAAAAAGGACATTTGAAAAAAGGTTCAGGTGTAAAAAAAACTGTTGCAAGACAAGTGGATAAAGCTTTATCCTCCATTTCGGTAAAAGAAAATAAAAAAAAGAGGACAACAGACGAAATACAGCGTGAATGGCAGAGTAAATCAACAGGAAAAGGCGCAAGATACGCAGGAAAAGCAGCAAAAAAAGCAGGCAATGCATTAGCAAAACTGATAATGAAAATTGTTGTACAATTAATTACATTTATAGTGTCGATTTTTCAGATGATAATAGCGGCTTTACCGTTACTTCTGCCAGTAATTCTTATATTCGCAGTGATTATGCTTATATGTACTTTTTTCTTTGGAGCAACAAAAGAAGATGAAGAACGTGAAAAAGAAAATATAGGAAGTTACATGGTAAGCGATTCCGTAATATCATATAAAGATGATATTTTAAAGGAACTTAAAAAATATGGAAAAGAGGAGTATATTTATCTTTTTCTTGCAGTTGTCCAGCAGGAATCCGGAGGAAGTGGAACGGATATATTTCAGTGTTCCGAAAGTCTTGGAAAAGCAGCCGGAACTTTGTCTTTAGAAGAATCCATTAAGCAGGGCGTCAAAGTATTATGCGGACATATGAATCATGAGAAAGTAAAGGTTGCATCTATTTCTGATTTAGATCATATACGAATCGCACTGCAAGCTTATAATTATGGAGGGGGATATATTGATTATATTAACCGGACAGATTTTGGACGAGATACAACAAAAGATGATGTTGCAAACATTGGAAAATGGACACAAGAAAATGCACTTGCTTATCAGAAAGAAAAAAGCAAGGTGGGAGGAACACCAGTCGAGAGAACCGGCGCAGCAAAAAAATTGCTTGGTCCATATAATTATGGTGATGCTTATTATACGGAACATGTTCTGCGGTATTATCAAACAGACAGTGCAAAAACAACAGCAGAAGTAAAAGGAATACCAAAATCCGATAGAATAAATTTTCTGTTTCCGACTGGACTTCCAGTAACGGAATCGGAGGCACGATCTTATATGCAGACAATAACGGTAAAAATTTACAATGAAGTCGGAACGAAGTCATCTATGAATATTACAGTACATAAAAAGCTAGTAAATGCCTATAGACAGGCTTTTGAGCGAATGTACAAAATTAGATTCCCAATCAAAGTGGCAGAAACAGCAGCTTACTGCTGGCGAAATATGGCAAGCGACAGTTCAAAGCAGTCATATCATTCCTACGGAACGTGTATTGACATCAACTGGTCTTCTAATCCAGCAACATATACCAGTGGAATATATCTTCCGGAGCAAAATCCTTTATCTATTACGCCACAGGTTGTAAAAATATGGGCAGATGCAGGATTTTTCTGGGGAGGAAACTGGAACGGATATTACAGAGATTATATGCATTTTACATATACGGATAATTAATTAGAGAAGGGAGCATGGTAAAATGAATCAGAAAATAACATTTATATTGATATGTGCAGTTTCAGTTTTGTTTGTGGTTATTTTGATTGTAGCAGTTTTTTTTACGGTTCAAAATCACAAAAATGCGAATAACACAACAGATATACCGGAAACAGTTTCAGAATCAGTTATAAAGGATAAAACAGATACTGTAACTGAGAGAATAACAGAAAGTGATGGGGTAACTTTAAATCAAAAAACTACAGATTATGAGATAGAAGCAGAAAATAAACCGGTAGAAGTTGAGGGACTGACTGATAAAGAACAGAAATTTCTGGGAAAAGACATAGATATTTTAAAGAGTGAACTGAATACTTTTATTGCTGGATACGGATATCAGAGTGCGGAATCATTGACATTAGAAGAAGTGGAATATGATGCTGATACACAAATTTATACGCTGACTTTTAAAATCAATATTAATTTGTACAAAGTTCCATATGTTGTGGTGAAGTATCAAGAACATTTACATACATTTGATATGGAAATGTGGTAAGGAGAGGATATGTTTCAGGAATTAAGAAAAAAATGGTATGAATACCAGGACAAAAAAGAGTATGAAAAGCATTTTGCTGCACAGTTTCCAAAGGAAGCAGCAAAGAAAAAAAAGGGAAAGATGGATGCCAGTGTTAAAAAAGCACTGGTTTTATTTTTGCTATTATTAACAGCCGTTATTGTCATGAGTGTTGCACTTTTGATTGTTAAAAAACGTAAAAATAAAATAGAAGTTGAGACAAAAATTTATGAAACGACAACCGTTTCAATTACAGAGACAGCAACAGTAACTGAAACTGAAAAAACGAGCGAAATGGTCACTAGTGAAGAAATGACTGATATTATTTTTCAAGAAAGCGTTACAGTTAAAAGAAAACGGAAAGAAAAAATAATACAGAATCAGGAGACAGAGCCAGTGGAAATTGCAGGAACTGACAATAATTATAATATTCCAATCTCGGAACCGCCAGAAACACATAATGTGGAAAATGTGACAAAGAAACAGCAAAAAAAGCAGCTGACAAAAGAAACAACGACTAAAAAGAAGAAGAGAAAGATAGTAAAAAAAGAAGTGGTAAATACAGTACCATCATTCTCGCAAAGCACAAGCGTGCTGGGGGCTGCAAATACTAATTTAGTGATAAATACGGTGCGTGCATCTATTTCAGGAAGTTTAAATACCAATATGCTTAATCTGGCAAGATATATGGCAAATAACAACTTATCTGATGCACAAACTGTTTTAAACAGCCTTTGTAAAAATACTACCTTAGAAGTCACATGTAAAACAGCAAGCGTAAAGGCAAACTCATTGGCACAGGAGGATATAGTAAGTGCTGCTGAAAAGCTTGCAGATAATCTTGGAGGATATGCAGAAATATATGGAATCGGAGTAAGCGCTAAATATAGTAATGGAGATTTTAACATCAAAGTAATTATAACAATTCAGAAATAGTGGAAGGGCAGGTAATGAATATGAATTATGCACGAAAAATACTAATAACTACAGTTATTTTTGGAATCTTGTTTTTTGCAGGGATAATGAATTCTACCAAAGTTTATGCAATGAAATATACGACTGTATATCTACAGGTGGGAGAGAAATATAAACAGAACACAACATCCAACAGTCCGGTGTTTGATTGTCTTACAAGTCTTAAAGGTGTCGGATATAATTCGTCAGGAACACAGGTATGTACGCCAACGTGGAACAGTTCAACAGTATCAAAAAGAACATCATTTACGATTACTGCAAAAAATGCAGGAAGTTGTACATTTTATGTGAATAAAGGAAATTCTACCCATAATGATAACCGGGTCAGAACAGTTAAAGTTTATGTATATAATAGAGCGGAAAACATGACTGCAAATCTTAAAAATAATATTTCACACGCAAGTGGAACAACCAATTATACAAACCAGCAAGTATATGTATACAGTGGTAATTCGTTCTCTATTACCACTGTTCCTTCAGGAACATTGCCCACGAACGTATCAGGAGATACATCCGGTAAAGCAAAAGCTGTATCAGCATCAAGTATCTATGAATGTGCTAACGCTTCAGGTTCAAATATTACTAATAATACATGGTATATGAATGCATATACTTTAAGTGGTACAAATAGAAGTTTTACGGCAAGAGAATTAAAAAAAGGAAGTAATTATCAGGCGACTTACATACGGGGAGCGATAAGATGGACTTCATCAACTGGAGCAAGCCATTGGACTCCGTATAGGGTCATTAAGATTAATATTTATAGAAAACCAGTCCTTAACATGTATAGCAAACAAGGTCAGGCGTTAAGCAGTCTTAATCTTATAATGGGAAATCCTTATAATATAATTCCCGAAATATCATACATGCAACCAGGAGATATAATTGGCGTTCATAGTGCTGTTATTCAAGATGCAGCAAAAGTTGATGTTACAGAAGAGGATGGGATGTGGAAAATTATACCAATAGGAAAAACATTTTATACACCGGTAAGGATAACTTTTAAATATACGTTGAATAATATACTTTCTTCTTGTAATGGAAGTGCATACACTACATTTACGAAAGTGTTGTCGGTAAATGTAGCAGACTTGGAAGCTGTTAAATTTACTGATTCTAAAATAGGGAAAAAAAGTATTACCTTATATTGGGAAAAAAATAATAGTGCGTCAAGGTATATAGTATACCGGGCAGAATCAGCTAATGGAAATTATGAAGAAATCGACAGAACATCTGAATGCTATTACACAGACAGTGATGAAGAATTTGTATATAACAAAACATATTTTTATAAAGTAAAAATGGTATGTCAGGACGAAACGACAACATCTCCATTTTCGGATGCATACGGAGTGAAATTGATACTTCTTAAGCCGGAAATAGCCAATATAAAAAAGACGGGAAATTATTATTTGTTCACATTTTCTGGAATAAAATATACAGGATATGAATTATATGACGGCAATAATTTGATTGTATCGACAAAATCAACGACAGTCTCGGTTCCACTGGAGGCAGGAACACACAACCTAAAGGTACGTTCATATTACAAAAATTCATCAGGAACAAAAGTGTATAGTGCTTATTCGACAATAAAGAATTTTAAAATTGTTGAGGGACAGATAATTAAAAATAAAAAGGAAGTGATGAATCCCAAAAAACCTAAGGTAAAGAGAGTAAAAACAAGAAAAAAATCTGTTATGATAGTGTTTAAAAAGAAATGTAAATATTATCAGGCAGATAGATTTGAAATAAAAATCAGCAGAAGTAAATCTTTTAAAAAGGCAAAAATTGTAAGAACATCAAAACAGAGAAAAATAATTAAAAAGTTGAAAAGGAACAGAACGTATTATATAAAAGTACGTACATTTAAAAATGTAAATAATGTTAGAAAATATTCAAAGTATACAAAGACAAAAATTGTAAAAACAAAGAGATAAGTACAAGGAGGCAAAGAATAATGAAAGAACATTTGAATTGGGAGTGGGAAAAATTTATGCTTGAAATGATGTGTACTACGAAACAAAATATTTTTTCCAAGGCAGAGGAAATCGTCCAGAAACAGATGATTTATAAAATAATGTTTGACAGTCAGGATGAATTTACAGACCGGGAAACAAAGATACTATGTGCCAGTGACTGTATTTTGGATACTTTGTATAATAGGATTTTTTGTGGGCAGGACAAAATGAACTGCCAGAAAGAAAAAATCATAGAAGAAGCACACAGATTTGCAAAGCAATGATATGAAAAATTAGATATAAAAATGGCAGGCAGGAAATACCAGTCTGTCATTTTTATATTATGAGGGATGGGAATTCCGAAAAATATTATGTGTGCAAAATGTATATATTTTCTATATTGTATGCAAATTGCAGGTCAAGTCCTTTTTTGTGTGTAAATTACCTTTAGGTTTCTTTTTTTCTTATGCTGCCATCATTTTATGTTGTTCCTTTGCCAGT
>CAJFUA010000064.1 GCA_904420085.1 uncultured Eubacterium sp.
AAGGCAGATTATATGTTGCTTGGACGGAATTCAATAGGTCATCATATTGTTTTAGTAGAATTTGAAAATGTGAATGTTGACTTTAGGCTGCAGACATCCAATATGGAAACAGAGGCAGTACGAAAAGGAATGACACAGATTAATGATTGGAAACGATGGATGGATAATAATCGACCGTACTTTTTGCAAAGTTGTGGGCTGTCTGATATTGGCAGAAATATTCCAACTTGGGGGATTACTTATTGTTTAGTAGTAGGCCGTAGAAAAAGGATGGACGATACTTCAAATCAAATGCGGGTGCAAATACAGTATGAGAGAGGGGTTCATATCATTACCTATGACAGACTCGTTGATAATATATTGAAATTAGGGAATGGGTTTTAACTTGTGAAATGTCAAGATATTTACATTGTAGGTGATTTATTTTATGCTAAAATTCCACAGTAGTAATACACCCCGTTTCTACTACGTTTTTACTACGATTTGTGTCCTCAATTTGCCCCGTTTTGCCTATTCTGTGATAAATTTAACAATCCTAAAGGCATTTACATACCCGGCAAATCGTGGCAAAACAGGGCAGAATAGAGCATTTCAGGAGAATTTTCAAAAATGATTAAGATACTATTCATCTGCCACGGCAATATCTGCCGTTCCACCATGGCTCAATACGTCATGCAGCACATGGTAAAAAGCGCAGGAATCAGCGAACAATTTTATATAGATTCGGCGGCCACCAGTTACGAAGAAATCGGAAACGGTGTCCACCCCGGTACACGAAATAAACTACAGAAAGAAGGCATCTACTGTGGAAATCATCGTGCCAGACATTTAGAAAAGACGGACTATGATAATTTTGATTATATAATCGGAATGGACAGAGCGAATATGCAAAATATACAGCGCATCGTAGGAAAAGATGTTGACAGTAAAGTTTACAAACTGTTAGAATTTGCAGGAGAAAACGGCGATATCGCAGACCCGTGGTACACGGGAAATTTTGACGTGACATATGAGGATGTGGTGTGCGGATGCCGGGGACTGTTGAAAGAAATCCTGGCAAAAACCACCTTGTAAAATATACAAAAGAAAGAGAGGTACACTATGTTAAAGGAATTTAAGGAATTTGCAATCAAAGGCAATATGATTGATTTGGCAGTCGGTGTCATTATTGGCGGTGCCTTCAATGGTCTGGTAACATCGCTGGTAGACAATATCATTATGCCGGTGATTACGCTGCTTACGGGAAAGATTGATTTCAGCAATCTGTTTATTGCGTTGGACGGTGGAGATTATGCCACTTTGGCGGAGGCGCAGAAAGCAGGAGCAGCAACGCTCAATTATGGTACTTTTATTTCCGGTCTTTTGAACTTTTTTATCATGGCATTCGTTGTTTTTTTACTTGTAAAGGCAATGAATAAATTGAGAAAAAAGGACGAGCCGGCGCCGGTTACAACAAAGACATGCCCGCACTGTATGTCGGAAGTGCATATTGATGCAGACAGATGTCCACATTGCACCAGCCAGTTAGATTAAGATTTTAGAAACAGTTGGATTGGAGAACGTATCAAAATATATTTACGAGAAAAATGATGAAATTTAATTTGACAACAGATACGAATATAACAAAATCCCTGCTGTTATTTTCCCTTCCTATGATACTGGGAAATATTCTGCAACAGTTCTACAATATTGTAGATACATGGGTCGTGGGAAAATATGTGGGAAAAGAAGCTCTTGCCTCGGTGGGGGCTTCTTATACGCTGATGACTTTTTTAAATTCCGTATTTATCGGCTTGTGTATGGGAAGCGGAGCGTTGTTTGCCTTTTATTACGGAAGCAGAAATCACAGCAAAATGAAAAAATGTATGGACACGGCGCTTGTATTTATCGGAGGAATCAGTGTGGTTCTGATGATATTTATGAGAGCAGGATTATCGTTTATATTGTGGTTTTTAAGAATTCCGGAGGAACTGCGGGGCATGACGGAAGAATACCTGAAGGTAATATGCTTCGGAATCATATTTGTTTTTCTATACAATTATTTTGCCTATTTATTGCGCTCCATTGGAAACTCCGTGATACCGCTTGTTTTTCTGGCAGTGGCTTCCGTTGTAAACGTGGTACTGGATTTATGGTTTGTGATTGGTCTCGGCTGGGGGCTGAAAGGAACTGCCATTGCGACGGTGATTGCGCAGGGCGCATCAGGTGTGGGACTGGGAATTTATACCTATTCCACAAGAAAAGAATTAAGATTTTCCCTGCATCATTTTCTGATAAAAGAAAAACCAATCAAAGAGATTTTACAGTTTTCTACCATAACCTGTGCACAGCAGTCCGTTATGAATTTTGGAATATTATTGGTGCAGGGATTGGTAAACAGTTTCGGCACCACGGTAATGGCGGCATTTGCGGCGGCAGTCAAAATAGATACCATCGCATATATGCCGGCACAGGAGTTTGGAAACGCCTACTCCATGTTCATCTCCCAGAATTTTGGAGCAAAGAAGAAACGACGGGTAGAGAAAGGGACAAAAAGCGCCTTTCTTACATCCGCAGGGTTTTGCCTTCTTGTATCAACGGTTATATTTCTATGGGCAGAACAGTTTATGAAAATTTTTGTCAACGGAAAAGAGAGAGAAATCATTCATATTGGCATAGATTATTTACATATAGAAGGAGCCTGTTATATCGGTATTGGAATATTGTTCCTTTTATATGGATATTTCCGGGGAATGAACCGACCGGCAGTGTCGCTGTTACTGACAGTAATCTCCCTTGGCACCAGAGTCTTATTGGCATACACACTGGCGCCGGTGGAAACCATCGGGGTTTATGGTATATGGTGGTCCATTCCCATCGGCTGGGTGTTGGCAGATATGGCAGGCATCTATATGATGAAGAAAAATCTGAAACAGACGGACGTATGATGAACTATAGGAAATCGTGTTCTGATTTTGCTACTAAACGCAGGAACCGTCTGTCGATTTCCTGCTGTAAATCAGCGACAATATCACGGTATTCCTCTTTTGCCAGATGTTTTGTCCGTCCCATCATTTTCAGCCATTCAATAACCGGAATCGCCTTATTTGCTTTCTCAGGGTTGTAACTTAACCTGGTTTTTCCCTGCTCCACTTCGTAAAGAGGAAAATAGCAGCAGTTGACAGCCGTCTCAATCACTTTGCGCTCGTTGGCAGGTGTGTCATTCCAGTTCAGTGGACAGGCAGAAATGGCTTTTATATAGGATAAACCGTCATGCTTTGCATAATATGCAGCCTTGGCGGCTTTTTTCATAAAATCTGCCGGGTTGGATTCCGCTACCGTTGCCACATACGGAATATTTGCGGCTGCCATAATCTGCGCCATGTCCTTATGGAAGAAAGTCTTACCAAACTGTTCTCTGCCAATGTGGGAGGTGGAACTTCTTGCACCTTTTGGCGTGGAATAGGACAACTGATATCCGGTATTCATATATCCTCCGTTGTCATACTCAAAGATCATCAGACGATGCCCTCTAAGAGCAGTGCCAAGAGCAGAACCCATGCCGATATCCATACCGCCGTCACCACTGACCATAATAAATACAATATCTCCTTTAGGAATCTCCCCTTTTTCCTGCTTGCGATAGCAGACTTCCGCAATACCGCTTAACGTGGCGGCTCCGTTTTGGAACAGGTTATGGACATAGGGAACTTTAAAACTGGTTCGCGGATAGGCAGTGGTTACGATCATGCCACATCCGGTCTGGAACAGCAGAACCACCGGGTCTTCAATGACCCGCAGTAAGAGATTCAGGTTTACAGGAATACCGCATCCGGGACAGGCGCCATGTCCGGGAGCAATCCGTTTCGGCATGGCGGTGGTGGCATTTAAAGTGCCGATTTCTATCTTTAATTCTTTTGGGAAATCCACAGATTTGGTTTCGGATTCCGAATCTGCCGGTGAAGTCTGTTCTGTAACGGAAGTCAGCCCCAGTCCGGTTTTATCAGCAGTCAGTGGTGCAAAAAAGTTTTCACGTTCATTTCCCGGCACACCTGGCTCCACACCATAGTAAGCAAGATCATCATCAAAGTCTGCATGAAACATTTCTATGGCATCATCCACATAAAAATCTTTGCCTCCTAATCCGTACACAAAGGATTTTACTTTTGTGGTGCAGCCATACTTTTGCAGGGCGGCGCAGATTTCCAGAGACAGATTTCCGCCCGTTGCACCGTAGCTGTCCTGTCTGTCGGCAATCACAATTTTCTCTGCATGTTTTAAATGCTGACAGACTGCTTCTGCCGGGAAGGGACGAAGCATCGTCAGGGTAAGAACGCCTGCCTGCTCTCCCGATTCTCGAAGTTTATCCACGGCAACCATGGCAGTGTCAAAGGAAGACCCCAGCATTACCAGAACCGTATGGGCATCCTCACACTGATAAGTCTCACATGTCTCATAAGAGCGGCCGGACAGCGCTTCATATTCCCGGAATAATTCGGGAAGAATGCGGGCAGCCTCCTTCATTGCCAGATGCAGCTGATACCGGTTGTTGATTAAATGAGGTTCGTTCATGTAGGAACCGACAGTTATAGGATTTTCAAAATCAAACAGAGCGTGAGGTTCCTTTTTTTCTCCCAGATAATTTCTCACAACATCATCAGATTCAAAACGATAGCATTTACGTTTCTGATGACTGGTAAAGAAGCCGTCATAAGCCACGGCAACAGGAAGCCGCACCTGCTCCGCCAGTTTCAGGGCTATCAGGTTAAAATCGTAAACCTGCTGGACGCTGTGGGCAAAAAACACCGGCCATCCACAGTTTAGCAGATACATAATATCGCTGTGGTCACCTTTGATGGATAAAGGTCCGGAAACAGTACGGCATGCCACGTTCATAACCATAGGATAGCGGGTTCCTGACTGTACCGGAAACTGTTCCAATGCATATAAAAGACCGTTGGCGCTGGTGGCATTAAACACCCTGCCTCCTGCCACGGAAGCACCGTAACAAATTCCGGCGGCGCTGTGTTCGCCTTCAGCAGCGATCATGACAATATCCGTCTTCCCCTCAGCCCGCATCAGATCCAGATTTTCCGCAATCTGTGTGGAAGGAGTAATCGGGTAATACCCCATCACATCATAACCAATCTGCTTTACTGCAATGGCGGCAATTTCGTTGCCGGATGCAAATTCCATAATTTGATTTTCCATTACACTTCTCCCCCTTCCATGCGCCTTTCTGTTAAATAAGATTCAGAAGTGATATATCCGTCCGCTCCTGATTTTTCATAATAATCCGGCGTCCGGATTAAATCCTTGTTGGGAACGAACCATGGTTTTCTGTCGTAGTCTGCCTCCATATCCGTCATCAGTGCCTGAACCGGACAGACAGAGACACAGCGGAGACAGCCTTTGCAATGAAAGTAGTCCAGTCCCTTGTTGACCATCATTTCCTTCCCCTGATAAACGCCCGGCTCAAACTGAAAGACCATATCCGGGCAGGTGCTGTCGCACAGGCCGCAGTTAATACAGCGTTCCGGGATAAAAATAGGAATATATCCCTGTCGGGAAGGAGACAGATCGTTGACAACGCTGTTTCCAAAACTTAAGTTGACCCCACCAATGGGTGCGTTTTCATACCCCAGCTGCTCCTGTTGGTATTTCCGGCTGATACCCGACTCTGCATTTTTATCCGGTTCATGAACAGATACAGCTGCACATTTCTTCTCTGTAATTTCGTTATATCCCCGTCTGATACCTTCCAGATTTCCCTTCAGTGCCTGAGGGTACTTTCTGCCCAGTGTGTTTTTGCAGATTTCGTTCACGTCCTCCAGCGGCACAAATCCCATCACTCTTGCCATGGCACCCAGCATAACCACATTGATACGAGACTTGGTTTCCATGGCGATTTTCTGCCCGTGGACACACACGATTTTGTGGGCAGAAATCCGGTTGTGGTCAATGTAATGTTCCATAATGTCTTCCGGCGTCACATCCGTATTAATAATAATGGTAGTATCCTTGGTACAACCGTTAAATATATCGGTATTCTGCATTAATGCCTGATGAAAAATGCAGAGTAGATGGGGGTGGGTTATCGGAGAATGCACCCGAATATCCTGTTCTAAAGGACTGTATCGGATAAATGCTTTCACCGGAGTTCCGGTTTTTTCGGAACCATAACTGGAAAAACTGACGCTGTTTAAGCCCAGATAATGAAGTCCCAGTTCCCCCATCATTTTTCCACACAGATTGGCGCCCAGTCCGCCAATACTCTCGATTCTTATTTCGTAATATCCATTTTCATTTTGTAAAGGAAGCTTTGTCTTTTTCATAAAATCCTCGATTCTGTTTCATAATCTTTTCAGTATATTTATTGACCAAGGAAAAAATTTTATACACGTTTCATAAATGGAAATCCGTATAAAAAACAGAAGCTGATTTTGCAATGGACATTCCGGTTTTTTGTATGATATGATAATCACTGGAAACAAAAACCGTAAGACAAACATTGTGTGGGAATCCATATACGCGTTTTGAAAAAATAAGAAAAATTTTGAAAGGAAAAATACAATGGCAGCAGAAACAAAATTTACAGGAACAGACACTTATGTGGCGGCAGACGATCTGA
Source organism: uncultured Eubacterium sp. (assembly GCA_904420085.1). Taxonomy (GTDB): domain Bacteria; phylum Bacillota; class Clostridia; order Lachnospirales; family Lachnospiraceae; genus Eubacterium_G. Next base: position 6,611 of record CAJFUA010000064.1, read on the forward strand.
TGGCTTCGGTGGAGGTGGCAATGGAACTGCAAAAACCACTGTTAATTAAAGGAGAGCCGGGCACCGGAAAGACTATGCTTGCAGAGGCCGTGTCCAAAGCACTGGACATGGAGCTTCTGATATGGAATATTAAGTCCACCACAAAGGCTCAGGATGGTTTGTATATTTATGACACCATTCAGAGACTGTATGACAGTCAGTTTGGAGAGTCCGGTGTGGACGATATTGCACATTATATTAAACTTGGAAAATTAGGTGAGGCATTTAAAAAGGACAAACAGGTAGTCCTGCTGATTGATGAAATTGACAAGGCGGACTTGGAGTTTCCCAATGACCTTTTATGGGAATTGGATAAAATGGAGTTTTATATCCATGAGACAAAAGAGACGGTGAAGGCAAAGATTCGCCCGATTGTCATTATTACATCCAATGCAGAGAAGGAACTGCCGGACGCATTTCTCCGTCGCTGTATCTTTCATTATATCAGTTTTCCGGAACCGGAACTGATGCGTCGTATTGTCAATGCCCACTTTGAAAATTTAGAGGAGCATCTGTTGGAGCAGGCAATGAAGACCTTCTACAGAATCAGAAATATCCGGGACATCAGAAAGAAACCCAGCACATCAGAGTTGATTGACTGGCTGCGGGCGCTGATGATCGGAGGTATTGACCCGGACACCATTGACGAAAAACTGCCGTTTCTCGGTGTACTGATAAAAAAAGATGAAGATTTGGAAACCATAAAGAAAGTCAACCGATAGGAGCGTATATGTTTACATCATTTTTTTATACACTGAAAAGCAATGGATTAAATATATCTACCACAGAGTGGCTTACCCTGATGGAAGGGCTGGACAAGGGACTGGCACATTCCAGTTTTACCGATTTTTATTATTTATGCCGGACGGTTCTGGTAAAGAACGAAGGCGATTATGATAAACTGGATGGTGCTTTTCTGGAGTATTTTCAAAATATAAAGACCGACAAGTTAAACATGGAAAAACTGAATCAGTGGCTTCACAATGACAGTGAAAAAGTGCAGATGACAGACCCGGAGATGTTCCGGGATGACAGAACCAAAAAAGAGGCAACCGAAGTTCACCGTATGTTCCGGGAGCGTCTGGGAGAACAGCACACTGAGCATAACGGCGGAAATTACTGGATTGGAACAGGAGGAGGTTCCCCTTTTGGAAAAAACGGAAGGACGGCCGGTGGCATACAGCTGGGAAATCATTCCGGCATGAAAACGGCTTTTGCAGTGATGGGAGAGCGGCGATACAAGGATTTCAGAAGAGATAAGCGTCTGACCATGCGCCAGTTTCAGGTGGCGTTAAGAGAACTTCGCCAATATTCCAGAAAGATGGATCTGCCAAAGACGGAACTGGATTTGGAAGGAACCATAGATGCCACATGTAATCAGGGAGGCTATCTGAAGCTGGAGTTTGAACAGCCGAGAAAAAATTCCGTAAAACTGATGCTGCTTTTTGACAGCGGCGGTTCCATGTATCCGTACAGCGAACTTTGCAATGAACTGTTTCAGGCGGTACACAAGGCAAATCACTTCAAGGATGTCAAAACCTTTTATTTTCATAACTGCATTTATGCGAAACTGTACAAGACGCCGGAGTGTGTTACCGGAGACTGGATTGACACCACATGGGCGTTTAAAAATTATGATAAAGACTACAAAGTGATTATTGTAGGAGACGCCGGAATGGCAGAGGAAGAGTATTTTGACAAGAACGGAAATTACAGCGGACCCAATGACGGACTGTCCGGACATGAGTGGATGCAGCTTTTTAGGAAAAAATACCCTCATTCTATCTGGTTGAATCCTTCTTATCACGGGGACTTAACCAGAATGTACTGGATGGAGTCAGAGCGGACAATCAAGCAGATTGTGGACATGTATCCTCTGACCGTTGACGGCCTGAAAGCGGGAATTAAAAAGTTAATGAGCGACAAATAAAAGCCTATCACTCTTATATCAAAAAAAAGTTGTACAAATTTACTAGAAACACTTGAAAAAAACCGTTTTTTTTGTTTATATATATATTAATTTATAGGGAAAAACAAAGAAAAGGAGAAGTATATGAGAAAAACAGGCAAAAAAATACTGGCAGGAATGCTGGCAGCAGTCATGCTGTTATCCGGACTGGTGATAACTCAGACGAAGGAGAGAAATGTCCAGGGAGCAGTAGGCGATTGGAATTTGGTTTGGAGCGATGAGTTTAACGGAACCCAGCTGGATGAAAGCATATGGAATTACGAAATTGGTACAGGCGACTGGGGCTGGGGAAATAATGAGCAGCAGTATTACCGGAAAGAGAATGTTACCGTCAGCAACGGAACCATGAAAATTACGGCAAAAAGAGAGGATTACGGTGGTAAGAAATATACATCTTCAAGAATTACCACGAAGAATAAATATGAATTTAAATATGGTAAAATCGAGGCAAGAATCAAACTGCCGAGATTTAAAGGAATCTGGCCGGCATTCTGGATGCTCGGTACCAGTGGCGGATGGCCGAAATGTGGAGAAATCGATATTATGGAAGCGATTAACGACGAAGATAAAACTTATGGAACGTTACATTGGTTTAACGATCCGGGAAATAACAATGCCGACTCAGGAGGAAACACAGCAGTTAATGACAGAACACAGTGGCATACATATTCTGTGATATGGAGCAAAAACAGATTAGAGTGGTATGTAGATGATAAGATGTTTTATGCAATGAATGTGTCAGATGCTTCTTTTAGCGAGGTAAGACAAAATTACTATATTATATTTAATGTGGCTGTAGGGGGACAATGGCCGGGATATGATATAGATGACTCTGCGTTCCCAGGAACCATGGAAGTAGACTATGTCCGCGTCTATGAAAAAGAGGAAGCGCCGACCACGGAATATACCGGACCGATGATTGAGGTGACCGAGGATGCCGTGGACACCTGTACAAATCAGTGGAGTTCTTACTTTGGCGCACAGCAAGGCTGGACAGAGTCTGGCGCAACAGGTTCTTCCACGATACAGTCCACGAATAAAGAAGGAATAACGATGAATATTTCTTCCATAGGCACACAACAGTGGGGTGTGCAGGCATTTTTGAAAGGACTGCATTATTATACGGACAGCACCTATCAGTATTCGTTTACCATGACCTCAGATGTAGATAAGAAGGTTTTTGTCAAACTGGCAGGAGATGGTGATGCACAAGTCTATGGGGAATATATAGATTTAAAAGCAGGGCAACCGTACAATTTCGAGAGAAACATTACCATACCGGAAGATTATGAAGGCGTTCTTGATCTATACTTTGGAATGGGACGTTGTGACGGAGATGCGGCAGCGGCAAACAGTGCGGCGAACATAACCATCAGCAATGTATCTTTTAAAACTACCACAAAGATACCGGATCCGTCCTATGTGGAACCGACCACAAAGGCGCCGACACCGACCGGGACACAGCCTGTAACAAATGCGACAACACCGTCAGGCAGCGTTACAACCAGACAGCCGGTCACAACGACGAAAAAAATTAAGGCTCCGGCAAAAACAAAGATTCGTTCTGCAAAAAGAACAAAGAACAATAAATCCATTAAGATTAAGTTGAAAAAAGTAAGTGGGGCAACCAGATATCAGATTAAATATTCTACTTTTAAAAACTTTAAAAAATCAAAAACGGTTGTTACAAAAAAACTTACAAGAACCATTAAAAAATTAAAAGCGAAAAAAAGATACTATATCAAAGCAAGAGCTTATAAGGTAGTAAAAGGAAAACGTTACTATGGCAAATGGTCCACGGTAAAACGTGTAAAGGTAAGAAAATAGTTTTGTAAATAAGAAATAAGCAGTGTAGCCGGTTTGTTACACTGCTTATTTAATTTATAGGAAAGAGTTTGCAGGCAAACCCTTTATGCAGTTTACATCACATATGAAACGATAGAATTAAACTGCCTTATAACCGCATTCAAATTTTGCTTTGGCATCCTGCATTTTTTTGGCTTCTGCGGCAGGTGTAGGGTAAAAGCCCATGGTATGCATCTGGTTGAACACATCCACCTGAATTTCATGTTCTTTTTGCAGCAAATCCATCATTGTACAGCGAAAGTTTTCGTGTACACATTCATTTGCACTTAAATTATAAAGATTTGTAGCGTTTTTTTGTGTATTCAGGGCGTCCCCCAGTATTTCCTTTTCTGTATAAATTTCTTCCATAACAACCTCCTAAGTTAGTTTAAATAAGAATAAATCGCATTAAAATGTCCCTGATGCTTGTCTGCAATATCAAGCATCTGCTGTCTCACGGTTTCGTCTTTGCTGTGATTTGCCAGCATTTGAAACTTCTTTACCAACAATTCTTCTTCGTTTAATAAATCCTGAACTACGGAAAGTTCTTTTTCTGATAATTCCATTTCTGTTCCTCCTTGTTTTTTATTTCAAGCAAAAGCTTATCAATGACTTACGGAAATATTGTTGGCAGATTGAGGGAAATAGATACCAGCCAAATAATGGAAATAGATGTCGACCCAATAATGGTAAAATAAAAATAATTATCTTGTGTATCGAAAAGTTTATGCTAGAATAGTATAATATCAGATTTAGTATGAGTTATTTCATAAAGATGCTGAAATAAGGATATAATAAAGATATTTCGAGAGGAGAGAATAAGAATGACATTACAGGCGGCACAGGGAATATTCATTCCTTTTATTGGAACCACATTGGGAGCAGCATGTGTGCTGTTTATGAAAAATAAATTAAACGATAAAGTGAGAAAAGCGCTGACAGGATTTGCGGCAGGCGTGATGGTGGCAGCGTCCATTTGGAGTTTAATTATACCGGCCATAGACCAGTCTTCCGGTATGGGAAAGTTATCTTTTCTTCCGGCATTTATCGGGTTCTGGCTGGGTATTCTGTTTCTGTTAATTTTGGATGAAACCATTCCACATCTGCACTTAAACAGCGAGGAAGCAGAAGGACCGAAAGTACAGTTAAAAAAAACCACAATGCTTGTCCTGGCAGTTACCCTACATAATATTCCGGAAGGAATGGCTGTGGGCGTGGTATTTGCAGGGATGATTTCGGGAGATGGTGGTATCAGCGCCATGGGAGCAATGGTACTTGCCATTGGTATTGCAATTCAGAATTTTCCGGAGGGAGCAATCATATCCATGCCGTTAAAAGCAGAAGGTGTGGGAAAAGGGAAAGCCTTTCTATATGGCGCCCTCTCGGGAGCAGTAGAGCCTATTGCAGCAGTACTTACGGTACTTGCTTCCGGATTTATTGTTCCGGCTCTGCCCTATTTACTGAGTTTTGCGGCAGGAGCCATGATTTATGTGGTGGTAGAGGAACTGATACCGGAAATGTCCGAGGGAAAGCATTCCAATGTTGGTACACTGCTGTTTTCTTTAGGGTTTACCATTATGATGATGCTGGATGTGGCTTTGGGATAGAGAGGGATGAAAAAGAACCTGCATCATTATTGGCTGATGCAGGTCTTGTTTTTAAATTTCTTAAACATTTTCAACCAGTTCTTTGTTGGTCAGGTAAAGGATAACATCTTTTCGTGTGATAATGCCGATGAACACGTTGTTGTCATCCACTACGGGAACAAAGTTCTGGTTCGTGATTTTATTTACCAGTCCCTCCATGGAAATTGAAATATTTACGGCTTCATTATCGCGACGTCTCGTAACATTCATAATAGAATGCTCTTCCATTTCCCGCAGACTGGGAAAATTCTGATTCTTCAGATACCAGAGCAGATCACCCTCCGTCACTGTACCGATATATTTGCCGTCCTGTGTCAGAATGGGAATGGCGGAAAAACCACGGTGCTCCATTTTCTCTATTGCCTGACGTAAAGTATCATTGTCATCTATATGTGCTACGTTTTCCTTAGGTGTTAAAAAAAATAAAATGTTCATACGAATAACCTCTCTGATTAATTATTTTCATACCAAAGCAATCATAGCAAAAAACAGGAAAAAAGACTATAGAGAACACAGAATATTAACAAAAGTTTTACAACCATAATATACAGACGACTGACTGAAATTTTAGTGGTGGAATAATCTCAGTCCGGTAAAGCTCATAACCATTCCATGTTTATTACATGCATCAATGACGTCCTGATCCCTGATGGAACCGCCCGGCTGTGCCACATACTGAACACCGCTCTTTGCGGCTCTTTCGATATTGTCGCTGAATGGGAAGAACGCATCAGAACCTAAGGTGACGCCTTCTGCCTGACTCAGCCATTCCTGCTTTTCTTCTTTCGTGAACACTTCCGGTTTTTCTGTAAATACCTTCTCCCACTGACCGTCGGCTAAAATATCCATATATTCTTCGCCGATATAAAGATCAATGGCATTATCTCTGTCCGCACGCTTGATATCGTCTCTGAATGGAAGATTTAAAACCTTTGGACATTGGCGCAGAAGCCAGTTGTCCGCTTTCTGTCCGGCAAGTCTTACACAGTGAATACGGGACTGCTGTCCGGCACCCACACCGATTGCCTGTCCGTTTTTTACAAAACAGACAGAATTGGACTGGGTGTATTTCAAAGTAATCATGGAAATTGCCATATCAATTTTTGCCTGCTGTGTCAGTTCTTTATTTTCTGTAACAACATTGCTGAAAAATTCGTCGTCAATATTTAACTCATTACGTCCCTGCTCAAAGGTAATTCCGAATACCTCTTTTCTCTCTAACTGCTTTGGAACATAGTCCGGGTCAATTTCAATGATGGCGTAAGCGCCACGCTTTTTCTCTTTTAACAATTCCAGCGCTTCCGGTTCATATCCCGGAGCAATAATGCCGTCGGAAAATTCTCTCTTAATCAGAGCAGCAGTGGAAACATCGCAGACATCGGACAGCGCAATAAAGTCACCGTAGGATGACATTCTGTCGGCGCCTCTTGCTCTGGCATATGCGGCGGCAAGGGGTGACAGTTCACCAAGGTCATTCACCCAGTAAATTTTTGCTTCCACATCACTGAGAGGAAGGCCTACAGCCGCTCCGGCAGGTGAAACATGTTTAAAGGAAGTTGCAGCAGGAAGACCGGTAGCCTTCTTTAATTCTTTGACAAGCTGCCAGCCGTTAAATGCGTCAAGAAAGTTAATATATCCCGGTTTTCCGTTTAATACTTTGATTGGCAGTTCACCTTCTTCCATGTAAATTCTGGAAGGTTTCTGGTTTGGATTACATCCGTATTTTAATTCTAATTCTTTCATTTGATATCTCCTTAATGCTGATTTTTGTTTACGATTTTGGTTTCATAGGTTCCTGTTTCAATATCAATATATCTTACAAACAATGAAACTTTGTTTTCTTCATTTAAACTGTTCCAAATCATATCCGTAAATGTATTGATATCGTCGGTCGTTGGCACAAGTTTTGGCTCGCCTTCAAAGGACGGAAGGGGCTCTCCGTCACATTTGTATGTGTGGATAAAATGTCCCTCTCCGGCAACAGGGTTTGTATAAGCGAATGTATAACGGTTACATGCGGCAGGGTTTCCGTTGTTGCTTTTCAGAATGGACATTGCATAATTGTAAGTTCCGTTTTCTATATGCATGATACCGGAAATACGGGGCGTATAATTTGGAGCGTCTGGCTCGAATTCACGGGTGCGCAGCGCCTGCTCAAAAGTCTGCTGCTTGTCCATCAGTTCATAGATGGTATCGGTCTGGTCGCCGTTGGTGACAATTGTTTTATTGCCGAGGACGCGAACCGGTGCGTAGATAATCAGACTGGGATCCACCAGTTTGGATGGGTCAAAGGCCTGTGTTCGAATGCCTTCTCCGTCCGTTACAAATACACGGTTCCGGCTGTTTTCACTGCGGCCCATAATAAAATATGCAGTGATGGCATATTTGCTGTTGGGGGATTTCCCGATAACAATTCCGCGTCCGGGATATGAATTTTCTTTCAATTCATTTTCAAGAGATAACATTTCCATTTCTTCTTCCTCCATGTGAATAAAATTTTGATTTTTATTTTGGTACAGCGAGATGCTAAATGCAAATGAATAAAATGAAAAAACAGTGAGCAAGTTGCCAGTGTTTATTTTATTTATTTACGCTGTACTAAATAGTAACAAAAAACCGCCCGGGTAACCGGTTGGCTGCCCAGGCGGTCGACGTACAATCCTTCCATACTCCCTGTGGTATACTCCACCAATCCGCCAGTTGTATGGAACCTATATGTAGAATAAACGATTTTTGTAAGAATTTCAATAAAAAATATTAAAGGAATAGAAAATTTTTGTCAGAAAAATTTTCGGAAGATGTTGAAAATACATCGAAAAACTCAAAGAATCATACTTTCTATTTGTAAAGTCTTATGAGAAGCGGATAAATAGCCTACTGTTCCTGTGAAATTTTCTAAAATACTTGTATTATAAAACTAGCTAAAATATTCTTTGTATATTGACATACACATGTATCCATATTAAAATATGAATTGTACTATTTGGCATAGAACAATTATTGGTTGAATGATTGGAGTATTACATTTTGGATAAAATTTATAAAATATTGCCACGCTATGCGTTTGTTCCAATTATAGGCTGTTTACTGATAAATGCAGTTACCTATTTTGGGACAAGGCTGTTTACGAAAAATATGCATCATTATGATTTCAGTATTCCGTTGGATGATATGATTCCCTTTGTTCCGTTTATGATCGTGTTTTATATACTGGCATATGTGACATGGGTCGTAGGATTTATTGTCATCGGAAGAGAGAGCAGGCAGGTCTGTTATGAAGTGTGTGTGGCAGAACAGATTGCAAAAATTATGTGTCTGATTTGCTTTCTTGTGATACCGAGCACCCTTGTAAGACCGGAAATCACGGGAAACGGTATCTTTGATTGGCTGACAAATCTTATTTATCAAATAGACAGTCCGGACAATTTACTGCCCTCCATCCACTGTCTGGAAAACTGGATTTGTTTCCGGGGAGCCATGCGGTGTAAAAAGGTAGGAAAAGGTTATAAAATAACCATGTTCATTTCAGCGCTGTTGGTGTTTGCCTCTACGGTTATGGTAAAACAGCATGTGTTTGTGGATATAGTGGCGGCGATTGCCGTGGTTGAAACAGGATTGTTTTTTGCAAAGAGATTTAACTTAGGAAGAATATATTTTGTGATAGAAGAAAAACTTTATAGAAGAATGGAAAAGAAATCAGGTAACATATGAAAGATGGAATAAAAAAAGTATTGTGGACCCTTGTGCTGCTTTTGCTGATAGGGTTGACAATCTGGACAGTTACGGGAACAAATGAATCATTTACATTCAAAGGATTTGCGGCATATGTAAAGTCTGCCTCTCTGGGATGGATTCTTGCCGCCCTTGGCTGTATGTGCGGTTTTTTTCTGTTTGAAGCATTGGCATTAAAAACATTGTGCAGTGCTTTCGGCTGTAAAAGACCCATGAGAAAGTGCGTGGTTTATTCTGCGGCGGATATTTATTTTTCAGCCATAACGCCCTCTGCCACAGGAGGCCAGCCGGCTTCGGCATACTTTATGATGAAGAATAAGATACCGGGAACGGCGACCACGATGATACTGCTGGTCAACTTGACTTTATATACCGCTTCCATTATTGTTATAGGAGCTGTCTGCTTTATGACACGACCGGCAATGTTGATGCATTTCAGTCTGGTATCAAAAATAATGATTTTTGCCGGTATATGTATTCAGTTGGCGCTTTTAGCCTTGTTTTTATTGCTGGTATACAAAGAAAAAATCATTACCCGTTGTGCAGACCTTTTCCTAAAAGTTTTTCATAAACTGCATCTGGTAAAGAATGTGGAAGAAAAACAGCAGAAATTAAAGAGAATGGAAAAGCAGTATAAAGAATGCGCAAAGGCCATAGGCAGTCACAAGAAGCATATTTTGGCGGCAATGACCTTTAACCTGCTGCAGAGAGTATCCCTGATTATGGTTTCCGTGTGTGTATTTATAGGTATTGGCGGGAAAAAAGTATTTGATGCCTTTGTGGCACAAGGATTTGTGGTACTGGGTTCCAACAGTGTACCGATTCCGGGAGCTGTGGGGGCGGCAGATTATCTGTTTATCGACAGTTTTGGACATTTAGTAGATGACAGTGTGAGCATCGAACTTTTAAGTAGAGGGATTTCTTTCTACTGTTGCATTATCGTGTGTGGATTAATTACCTTGACGGCATACCTGCTTAGAGGAGTGAAAGGAATGAGACAAAAGAAAAAATGTTAGGAATTTGGGATTATACAGTAGTACTTACTTATTTATCGTTATTGTCTGCTACCACAGGGATACTGATATCGCTGAGCGGACACGGACATCCATATATCGGGGTTATGTTTTTATTGTTATGTGGTCTGTGCGATACTTTTGACGGCAGGGTGGCAAGAGCAAAGAAAAACAGAACCCGGAAAGAGAAAGATTTCGGTGTACAGATTGACTCCTTATCTGATCTGGTGGCTTTCGGTGTGCTTCCCGTATGTGTGGGGATGGCGCTCTATAAAAGTGATTTGTTTGATGCCGGAAGAATACAGGAGCATCTTTTGCCAAAAGAGCCCAGCGTACTTTGTGCAATACCGGCAGCAGTAATTATTGCAGTCAGCGCATTTTTTGTACTGGCGGCACTGGTAAGACTTGCATGGTTCAATATTACCGTAGAAGAAACGCAGGGTGAAGGATTGGGAGATAAGAAACATTATTATGGTCTGCCGGTCACATCCACGGCGCTGATTTTTCCCACCTTTTTATTGGCAAGACATATTCTGTACCTGCAAAACATTAATATATCTTTTGTGTATTATATTTTGCTGATTGTGGTGGCAGTTTTGTTTGTATTGAAGTTTAAGATAAGAAAACCGGGAACGGCAATGATTTATTTTATGGTCTTTATCGGTGCCATAGAATTTTTCGCAGTGGTTCTTTTAAAGGCGTTTATGAAATAAAAGGAGAGCAGGCGTATAGGACGCCGGCGGAATCAGTAAGCAGTGAAAAATACAGAAAATTACAATGAATCGAAATTATTAAAATTTTTATATCATACAGTACCCGGACGCGTGGTATTAAAACTGTTCACAAGCCCTGTCATTTCTAAAATTGGCGGGGCTTATATGGATTCCGGGCTGTCCAGAATCCATATCAGGGGATTTATCAAAAATAACGGCATTGATATGAGCGAATATGAGAAGACAGATTATCAGTGTTTTAATGATTGTTTTACCAGAAAGATACTGCCTCAGAAAAGACCCGTATGTATGGAGGAGAATGCCCTGATATCTCCCTGTGATGCAAGGCTTTCGGCATACCATATCGATGAAAATTCGTTTTTTTTCATCAAACACAGCAGGTACAGGGTGTCCGATTTAATTGCAGACAGCCGGTGTGCGCCGGATTATCAGGGAGGAGTTTGTCTTGTATTCCGTTTATGTGTGGATGATTATCACAGATATGGATATGTGGACAGTGGAGAGATTGTGGAAAACAGAAAGATTCAGGGAAAACTGCACACGGTACGTCCCATTGCTGTGAATCAGTATCCCGTGTTTACACAAAACAGCAGAGAGTATTCCATTATGAGAACTGAAAATTTTGGAACCGTTGCCCAGATAGAGGTAGGAGCCATGATGATTGGAAAAATAAAAAATCATCAGACTTCAGGGAAGGTTCTGCGGGGAACGGAAAAAGGAATGTTTCTCTATGGAGGCTCCACCATTGTGGTACTGATAGAAAAGAATAAAGTAAAACTTCCGGATGTTTATTTTGAAAATACGAAAAATGATATGGAGACAAGAGTATATTACGGAAGTAAAATCGGAGAAAAGTGGAAGCAGGATATGGGCTTATAGCCGGACTACCACCACTTTTTCTTTTTAAAGACAATGCACATAATGATAACCAGAAGACAGCTTAAAATAAAGATAAGGGGATAGCCGTATTTCCAGTGCAGTTCCGGCATATACTCAAAATTCATGCCATACCATCCGGCAATCAGGGTCAGGGGCATAAACAGGGTTGTCACAATGGTTAAAAATTTCATAATAATATTCTGGTGCACATCCAACTGCTGTTGGTAAATGTCCCGTATCTGGGACGTATATTCCCAAATCTGCTCAGATTCATGTCCGAATAAGGTGATTTTGCGAATCAGAATCTGGAAAAGTTTTTTTGCCTCCTCATCTAAAATATTCTGGGTATCATCTACCAGGTCGCAGCAGATGCCCTCAATCTGGGTGTAATAGTGATGCAGTTTTAAAGTGCGGCTTCGGTATCCGGTAATTTCTCTTATCTGATCCAGTTTCTTTTCATTTAATACATTTAATTCCAACTCTACAAGATTATGCTGTAAACTGTTAATTTTTTCTAAATCTTTGGACATAATATAATCAAGAAGATAAAATAATGCGGTGCTGCCGGAAGTAATGCTGCCGGTATTTGATTCCAGCATTTTTTCGAAATGATACTCGATAAAGTTGTCCCTGTCTATAAATACGATATAATTTTTTGTCAGTATGAAGGAGATAATGGAACGTTCGGAAACAAGGATTTCAGGAATGTTGATGAAACCATAAAGAAAATCCTGAAAACTTTCTATTTTTGAGAAATGAAAGTCCGTAAAAAGCATAGGTATTTTTGGAACATAATAATTAATGATATCGTAATTGTTGGCTTCCCGGGCAGGAATGATGGCGACAAAATCTTTGTCCGGTTTTGTCTCGAGAGCATCTTCTAAATGATCAATAGCATAAAACATAGTATTTCTCCTCTAAAAGATAGAATGGATTAAAATAAGGTTTTTAAACATAGAAAATTAAGGTATAATGTAGAGAATGAAAAGATGAATGCAGAAAGTGCCGGAAGGCAGTGTAAAAAACAGAAACATTAGGAGCAGCAGATATGAGTAAACAGGAAGGGTTAGTGAAAATTTTAATAGAGAGGAGATTTAAAATTTCTTTTGCAGAAAGCTGTACCGGAGGAAAGATGGCAGGAGCCATTGTGGATGTGGCAGATGCATCAAAAGTGCTGGATGCAAGTTTTGTTACCTATTCTAATGAAGCAAAAATGAAGTATGTTCACGTTTCGGAGGAGACGCTGGAACGGTATGGTGCAGTCAGCCGGCAGACCGCAAAAGAGATGGCGGAAGGCGCCGCACTGGCAAACGGGGCAGACATCGGCGTGGGAATTACCGGAATCGCCGGCCCGGGCGGAGGAACAAAGGAAAAACCAGTGGGTACCGTATGCTTCGGATACTGCATTCAGGGGCATACAGAGACGGAAACGGTACATTTTGGAGATTTGGGAAGAAATACGGTTCGCGAAAAAAGTGTGGAACACGTTTTGGATATGCTGATAAAGCGTTTGAATAAGGAAAACTAATATGATACAATAAAAGTTACGAATTTGTATAAGAAATGGAGGATAGGATTATGCCGATTAAAGTAAAACAGAATCTGCCGGCAAGAGATATTTTGGAAAATGAAAATATATTTGTAATGACGGAGAATCGGGCAATGACACAGGATATCCGTCCATTGAAGGTGTTGGTTTTAAATCTGATGCCTACCAAAATTGTTACGGAAACCCAGATACTTCGAAAACTGTCCAACACGCCGCTTCAGATAGAGGTGGAATTTTTACAGACAGCTACATATCAGTCACAGCATACAGACGTGAGCCATATGGATGAATTTTATAAAACCTTTGATGAGATAAAGGACCATTATTTCGACGGACTGATTATTACCGGAGCGCCTCTGGATTTTATTGATTATAAAGACGTGGATTACTGGGATGAAGTATGTATGATTATGGAGTGGTCCAAAAAGCATGTGCATTGTACCTTTCATCTGTGCTGGGGAGCCTATGCAGGCTTATATTATCATTACGGTATCAGAAAGAGAGACAGAGTTCCGAAACTTTCAGGTATTTACAGCCATACCATTTTAAATAGAAAGTCCCCACTGTTTCGGGGATTTGATGATGTGTTTTACGCACCGCATTCCAGAGCTACGGAGATTACCAAGGAACAGATTCTGGCATGTCCAAAACTGGAGTTGATGGCAGAATCAGAAGAGGCGGGTGTAGCCGTTGTAAAATCAGAAGACAGCAGACAGTTGTTTGTATTCTGTCATTTGGAGTATGATGCGGACACGCTGAAATTAGAGTACGAAAGAGATGTAAACAAAGGAATGAATCCAGAGATTCCGGTCAATTATTTTCCGGATGACGATCCTTCGAAAGCACCGGTGGTGAATTGGAGGTCGGCAGGTCAGCTGCTTTGGACCAACTGGATTAATTACTATGTATACCAGACCACCCCATATGATATCAAGGAAGTCGAAAACGAAGGAGAACAGTAGGAGGAAGAAATGATTAAGATTATTGCGGACAGTACCTGTGATTTAACGGATGAAATTTTACAGAGATATGATATTGATATCTTGCCGTTATATATACATTTGGGAGAAAAGGAATATAAGGACAGGCTGGAGATTCAGCCGGAAGATATTTTTTCATGGTCCAATGATAACAATACAACACCGAAAACCGCTGCTCCTTCCATCGAGGATGCGGTAGAGGCAATGAAGCCTTATGTGGAAAAAGGAGATGAAATTCTCATGTTTGCCATTTCGGAAGATATGTCCGCCACGGCGAACGTGATGAGGCTGGCAGCAGAGCATTTGAATTATAAAGAACATGTCCATGTGATTGACTCTGCCAGTTTATCCACAGGAAACGGACTTCTGATTGTAGAGGCAGCCATTATGGCAGAAAATAAAGTGCCGGTAAAAGAGATTGTGGATGCCATTGAGGAATTAAAGCCTGATGTGCGGGCAAGTTTTGTCGTGGATACACTGACTTATCTGCATAGAGGGGGCAGATGTTCCGCCACCACGGCGCTGGCAGGCAGCCTTCTCAAAATCAAACCTTCCATTATTGTAAAAGACGGAAAGATGGATGCAGATAAAAAATATCGGGGTAAGTTAAATAAAGTGATTCTTCAATATGTGCAGGATATGGAACAGGAATTGCTGCATGCCAAGAAAGACAGAGTGTTTATTACCCATTCAGGATGTGACAGGGAGATTGTCGACAGTGTCAGGGCTTATCTGGAAAGTCTGGAACATTTTGGGGAAATTATTGAGACAAGAGCCGGCAGCGTTATTTCCAGCCATTGCGGGCCGGGAACGTTAGGCGTATTGTTTATTAAGGAATCAGAATAACCTGTCAGCCTGCGGATAAAACAAAGAGTTCATGACAGGAAGAGGAGGAATAAGATTGGCTGTTAGCAAAAAAAAGAAATATAATCGGATTGTCGTCAGTGTTGCAGCCCTGCTGATACTGTTGTGTCTGATGTTTATAGCCCTGCTGATTAAAGCGGCGTCGGAGCAAAGTTTTCTGCTGGTGTTTGTGCTGGCGTTTGTGGTAGCCATTATCATTATATTTTTTACCGCAAAAGATATGCTGAAATAGCAGGAAAGTATATTGGAAACAACAGGAACATAGCCATAGAATGTTGACAGTTTAGACAACCTTCACGGAAAAAATCTTGTATATTCTGCCTATAACATTTTTTTTATGGAAGTAGTAAAATAAAAAGGCGGAATTTGTGTCTACATATTAATAGAAATAGAGGTGGTTTAAATTGTTTAAAATTGGAGATTATATTGTTCACGGGAGAAACGGTGTGTGTAAGGTAGTTGACATAACACATATTGATATTTCAGGAGCAGATAAAAATCAATTATATTATACGCTGGTTCCAATGAAGTCGGCAGACAGCAAAATATTCTATCCGGTAGACAGTAATAAAGTGATGATGCGTTCCGTCCTTTCAAAAGAAGAGGCAAAAAATATCGTATCGGCCATCGGAGACATTGAACCTATGTGGATTGATAATGACAGACAGAGGGAAGAAAAGTACAAGGAAGCCATAGGCTCCTGCGACTGCCAGAAACTGATTTGTATTATTAAAACACTGTATGCCAGAAATCAGGAAAGGATTTCACAGGGTAAAAGGATTACTTATGTGGATGACAGGTATTTAAAGGAAGCAAAACAAAATCTGAATGATGAGTTTTCGATTGCGCTGGGAATAAAGCCGACAGAAGTAGAAAAATATATAGAGGAACATATAAAGAAATAAAATACGGATTTTAAGCGTTATATTTATATACAGCTTATGCATATAAAACAGAGAGAAGATAAAGGAGGATGTGACATGTTTTGCAAAAAATGTGGTAAGTATGTGCAGCCTGAAGAAAAAGTCTGTCCCTACTGTGGAGAACAAATGGAGAAAATCATAGAAGATCCGGGAGAAACAAAGGTTATCGGAGATTTAAATGCGGAAGAGGAACTGATTGAAATTCCGGAAGAAATAGAATTTGTGGAAGAGGAAACATTTGATTTTCCGGAAGATATGCAGCCGGAGGAATTTGAGTTTGAAGATGATGAGGAATTGAGCGAAGACGAAGAATTCTATGATGATGACGAAGAGGATTCCGAGGCAGGAAGAATTGCAATTACCAATCAGAATAAAAAAATGAATATTATCGCTATCGCTGTTTCAGCGGGAATTATCATTATTATTGTTATTGCAGCAGTGGCGCTGTCATTGACGTTTGGCGGTTCCGATGAGGAGACAACCACAGAAGAAAGAACCACCATAGAAGAAACGATAGTAGAAGATAATGACAGGGAAACGGAGAGAGTTACGGAAGCGCCGGAGACGGATCCGCCGGAGACAGAGCCTGTGCGGACAAAAAAACCGGTGGAAGATGAGCCGGAGACAGAACCTGAGACTACAAAGAAAAAGAAGCCGGTCACGGAAAAACCGACAGAGCCGCCGACAGAAGCGCCGACGGAAGCACCAACAGAGCCGCCGACGGAAGCACCGACAGAAGCACCGGTGGACAATGTTGTGGAAGAACAGAATGGAGAATAAAGAGGTTCCATGGAAATAAAACAAAATGTAAGTGAATATTTTATAAAACTGATTCGGTCGACCATCAGGAATGAAATACCATCTGAAAAACCGGAAGATATAGAGTGGCGGGATGTTTTAAATTTCGCCGCTTATCATAAGGTGGACGAGATGGTTTTTTGTGCTGTGGAAAAGCTGCAAAATAAACCGGATAAAATCATTTTGGATAAAATGTATGCACAGCATGAAAAGAATCAGCTGGTAAATACCATTCAGCTGGCAGAGGCGGAGATGATTCTCAATGAGATTACGGCGAAAGGCATCGACATACTGCCGCTAAAAGGATATGTTCTCAAAAGCCTGTATCCTGATTCTAATTACAGGCAGATGGGGGATTTGGACTATTTACTGGAAGAGGAAAATTTAAGTAAAGCAGGACAAATTTTGCAGGAATTAGGTTACACGGCAGATGACGTGGGACTGGAAGACAGCCATGACGTATATACGAAAAAACCGTATCTGGAAGTGGAGCTGCACAGAAGGCTCCTGCCGCCTACGGAGGAGAATCACTGGTATACAGACAATATTTGGGAAAGATTACATAGAAACAAAGAAAATCAGCATATCATGGAAATGAATTGGGAAGATTTTTATCTGTATCACCTGCTTCATTTCGAAAAACATTATTCCATGGACGGATGTGGAATCCGTTCTGTGATTGACCAGTATTATCTGATGAAATGTCTGGAAGACAGGCTGGACTGGGATTATATCAATGAGATGCTGCCGAAAATGAATTATGTGGAATTTGAATCCATGAGCAGAGGACTGGCAATGGCATGGTTTGATGATGGGGAAATGAAAAAAGAATGGGAAGGCCCGGCAGAGTTTATTATCAACAGCGGCGCATTTGGTACATTTGAGCAGTACCAGAAATGGGTGATGGAACGGTATAAACGGGAAGAAGGAATCAACACAAAAGCGGGATTTTTCTTTCGGAGAATGTTTATGGAACGGGAGCGGATGGAGTTTAGCTACCCCATATTAAAAAAGCATGGGTGGATGTTACCGTTTTTGTGGATACACCGGCTGTTTAAAGCTGTTATTTTCAGGCGGGGCAGAGTCAGAAGAGAATTGAAATCCTTAAAAAAATAAAGTGAAAATGATAAATGGAAATGAAAACACAAATTTCCATTTATTTTTTTTTGTTTTTTGTGTATAATTAAAAAGTATTTTTAACAATGAAACTGCCTGTGCATTCTCTGTATACGCAGGTATTTTCATTGGAAACACACAGGAGGAAATTATGGATAATAAAAAAGAGTTTAAACCGTTTATCCCGGCAGATAAGATTGTGCCTGAATTTACAGTGACATCCGTTATTATCGGTCTTGTTCTGGCAGTTATATTCGGCGCAGCCAATGCCTATCTGGGATTGAGGGTTGGTATGACAGTATCGGCATCCATTCCGGCTGCCGTTATTTCCATGGGAGTAATTCGCGTTATTTTAAGAAAGGATTCCATCTTAGAAAATAACATTGTACAGACCATCGGTTCTGCCGGCGAGTCCTTAGCGGCCGGTGCTATTTTTACAATGCCTGCACTATTTATGTGGGCCATTGAGAGACCGGATGAGTTTTCACAGCCATCTTTTGTTGCGATTGCACTGGTGGCATTGTGCGGCGGTATTTTGGGTGTGTTATTTATGGTACCTCTTCGTACTGCGTTAATTGTAGAAGAACACGGTGTCCTGCCTTATCCGGAAGGAACAGCCTGTGCAGAAGTTCTTCTGGCAGGTGAAGAAGGCGGAAGTAAGTCGAAGATTGTATTTTCAGGTCTGGGAATTGCTGCAGTGTACAAGTTTATTGCAGACGGTCTTTGCCTGTTCCCGAGTGAGGTTGATTTTTCATTTAAAAATAAGACGTTTACCACGGCGGTAGGTATGGACGTACTTCCGGCATTGGCCGGCGTGGGATATATCTGCGGACCGAAGATTTCCAGTTACATGTTCTCCGGCGGTGTACTGTCTTATCTTGTTCTGATGCCAGCCATCGCATTTTTTGGAGGAGACAGTCTGTCCACAGTGGTTGATGAGGCAGGAAATGCTTTAGCATTTAATCAGCTTTCTCCGGGAGATATCTGGGGTGAATATATCCGGTATATCGGCGCCGGTGCAGTTGCGGCAGGCGGTATCATCAGTCTGATTAAGACGTTCCCGACCATGATAAGAACTTTTAAAAATGCCATCAAAGGATTCGGACATACAGGGGACAGTGACAGAACTTCCCGTGATATTCCGCTTCCGATTGTCTTAATCGGCATTTTGGTTCTGGCAGTGGCAATGTGGGTGATTCCTGCAATACCTGTCAGCTTTGGCGGAGCGTTGATTATTGTGGTATTCGGATTCTTTTTTGCAACGGTATCATCCCGTATGGTGGGTATCGTAGGAAGCAGTAATAATCCGGTATCCGGCATGGCAATCGCCACATTGATTGTCACAACCATTATTTTAAAAGTTGCCGGCGGCTCTGAAGTGGAAGTCATGACGGCTGCCATTGTGATTGGTACAATTATCTGTATTATTGCAGCCATGGCAGGAGATACATCACAGGATTTAAAGACCGGATATATTGTGGGTGCAACACCAATGAAACAGCAGATTGGAGAGCTGTTGGGTGCGGTTATATCAGCGTTTGCCATCGGCGGAGTGATGTTTCTGTTAAACAGTGCATGGGAGTTTGGTTCCAGTCAGATTCCGGCACCTCAGGCATCTTTGATGAAGATGGTGGTAGAAGGTGTTGTAGGAGATAAAATGCCATGGACACTGATTTTTGTAGGTGTATTTATTGCGATTGTCGTAGAAATATTGAAAATACCTGTGCTTGCATTTGCCATTGGCTTATATCTGCCGATACATTTAAGTGCGCCGATTATGGTTGGCGGTACTGTGAAATGGTTTATTGACCGCAGAAAATATAAAAACGAGAAGGAAAAGAAACATTATGCTGAGATAGGTACACTGTATTCAGCCGGAATGATTGCCGGCGAGGGTATCGTGGGCATCTTATTAGCACTGGTAGCAGTATTTGACTGGGATATTAATTTGTCCGGTATATACGGACAGGATGGAGCAAACTTTGCAGGAAGTCTTTCATCCTTAGGAAACTGGGTCGGACTGATTGTATTTGCCCTGCTGGTTTCCACCATATTCTTTGTCTGCAGAAAGAAAAATGTTGTGGAAGTAGATACAAAAGATATGGATGCTTAATAAAATAAAAAATGATATAATAACCTTGGATAGGCGAATAAACGTTATTGTGTTTATCCAAGGTTTTTCATATTGAAGGGGAGACTGTCATGGCAAAACAGAAAAAGAATTATCTGGATTATATTCCTCAGGTAAATAAAAAATGGGAACTGACCAAAGAGGGAATGGTAGAGATTACGGTAGAAAATACGGGCATGTTTAATCGTATAGCGCAAAAGGTTTTCAAAAAGCCCAGATACAGTTTTATAAAGTTGGATGAATTTGGGAGCTGCGTATGGCAGGAAATTGACGGAAAAAAGACCATTTATGAAATCGGACAGATTTTAAAAGTGCAGCATCAGAAAGCAGCAGACCAGTTGTATGAACGACTTGCAAAGTTTATGGGAATTTTAGAGCATAATCGGTATATTGTTTTTGTAAAAGGGGTAAAGTAAATGGAGCTGACCACAATTATTCTGGGAGTTATATTTTTTGCCATTGCCACCATGCTGATATATGGATGGGGACTGGCAAAACAAAAAAATCAGTCTCAGGATCTGATGAACTTACTGTTTAGTAAAGGGAATGGGAAAGTAAAAAAATATTTAAAGAAAAATGAATATATTACAGTTGCAGAGGTGGAGAAAATGACAGCCGGACTGGAAGCAAAGCAGCCTTTCTCCGGCAATAAGGCAGTCATTAAAGACAACAGGGACTTTGCTTTAAAACTGTTGGAATATATGGTAAAAACAGGACAGATAGAAAAAGAGGGAAGCAGATACAAAGCTGTGAAATAGATGGAGAGGAGATGGAAAGATGGGAGTTTTAGAAGGAAAAGAACCGGAGAAGGTGTTTCGTTTTTTTGAGGAGATTGCAGGGATTCCCCATGGCTCAGGAAATGTAAAGCAGATCAGTGATTATCTGGTGGAGTTTGCAAAGAAGAGGAATCTGAAATATCGTCAGGATGAAAAGCTGAATGTGATTATCTGGAAAGACGGCACGCCCGGTTACGAGAATGCAGATACCGTAATTTTACAGGGGCATATGGATATGGTGGCCGTAAAGACGGCGGACTGTGATAAAGATATGAAAAAAGAAGGGCTGGAACTTCAGACAGACGGAGATTTCTTATGTGCAAAAGGAACGTCTCTGGGTGGAGATAATGGTATTGCAGTGGCATATGCGCTGGCCGTGTTAGACAGTGATACCATTGCGCACCCGCCTGTTGAAGCAGTATTTACAGTAGATGAAGAGATTGGTCTTCTGGGTGCGGCTTATATTGACACATCGGATTTGAAAGGCAGGAAACTTCTAAATATGGATTCTGAAGATGAAGGTGTGTTTACCGTAAGTTGTGCGGGAGGAGCTACTGTGGAGTGTATTCTTTCCTATCACAGAGCACCTACCAATGCCCGCATCATTGAAATTAAAATAGATGGTTTTACAGGCGGTCATTCCGGCGTGGAAATTGACAAAGGCAGGGCGAATGCCAACTGCATCATGGGAAGGATTCTTCTGAATGTATTTCAGAATGTAGGTATGCGTATCGTGTCCGCCAATGGCGGTGAGAAAGACAATGCCATTGCGAAAATCAGTGAGGCGGCCATTGCGGTTCTGCCGGAGACGGTGGAAAAAACAAAAGAGATTATTGAGCATACATTTGCGGAAGTGAAAGAAGAATATCAGTCCACGGACCCGAATGCAAAGATTCAAATAAATGTGATGGAAGAAGGGCTGTGTGAGGCAATTTCCGATATGGCAACATTATCTGTAGTGGTATCATTGGCCACCATGCCAAACGGTATTCAGAGAATGAATCCGGACATGCCCCAGATGGTGCAGACATCTCTTAACTTAGGCATATTGAAAACAGATGAAAAGACAGTGACGCTGTCCTATGCTGTGAGAAGTTCCAAAGAAACGGAAAAGAATTTCCTGATTGAAAAACTTCGGGCAATGACAGAAATATTCGGTGGAGAAATTAAAGTTTCAGGTGCATATCCGGGCTGGGAATACAAAGCCGATTCAACATTGAGAGACACGGCGGTAAAAGCATATGAATCGCTGTACGGCAAGGAGCCGGTCGTAGAGGGAATACATGCGGGCTTAGAGTGCGGAATGTTTGCAGATAAAATTGAAAATCTGGACGCCATATCCTTTGGCCCAAGCATGAAAGATGTCCACACCACAGATGAAAAACTGAGTATCTCTTCCACGGAGAGAACATGGAAACTGTTAGTAAAAATTCTGGAAATGTTAAAATAAGCAAAGAAACTGTTTGAAAACAGGTTTTGCAAACTGAAAAACTGGAGTGACAGAATGAATTGGTCAAGATTGAAAAAAGATATCAGAGAAATGGCGATACCACTTATCGCCATTTCTTTATATATACTTATAGGAAATTTATTATTTGGGAAAATATGTCCTACAAGGATGTTGTTTGGGATTCCCTGTCCTGGATGTGGGACAACAAGAGCTTTCTTACTGCTGATACAGGGAAAGATAACAGAAGCAACAGTATCTAATCCCATCTGGATTCCTATTGTGGTGTTGTGGGGAATATTTTTTATAAACCGATATTTCGTCTCATCAAAAAAAGTATCTGATAAAATTACGCATCTGTTAAAAATGTTATTGGTTATTTCATGTATTCTCTGCATGATTTATTACATATACCGCATGGTTTGCTGGTATCCCGACAGAGCGCCGATGGTCTATGATTCAGACAATCTGCTTCGGATATGGGGATTGATTAAGAAGTAGGTTGCATTTACAACTGTCTTGTCAGATGTAAAAACATATGCTATAATGCCATACAATACTTTGTTCTGATGGAAATATATGTATTTTCATTAGAACAGCAGGAGGAAGTTATGGACAAAATTCAAAAAATTAAGGAACTGAAAAAAGAGAAAGATGTGGTCATTCTGGCGCATTACTATGTGGACGGTCAGGTACAGGAACTGGCAGACCATGTGGGAGATTCCTTTGCATTGAGTAAACTTGCCACCACCGTGAAAAATCAGAATATTCTGTTTTGCGGTGTGAAGTTTATGGGAGAGAGTGCAAAAATTTTAAATCCAAAAAAGACAGTGATTATGCCGGATATTACAGCGGACTGTCCTATGGCGCATATGGTAGAGATAGAAAAAATCAGACAGGTTCGGGAAATGTTTCCTGACGTAGCTGTAGTATGTTATGTAAACTCTACGGCGGAGATTAAATCATATTCTGATGTGTGCGTTACCTCATCCAATGCCATAAAAGTGGTAAAGGCTTTGCCAAATAAAGATATCTTTTTTATACCGGACAACAATCTGGCTGCTTATGTGGCAAAACAGGTTCCGGAGAAACATTTTATTTTTAACGACGGATTTTGTCCGATACATAAGGAGATAACAAAAGAACATATTCTGGAGGCAAAAGCGAAACACCCCAATACGCCGGTTCTTACCCATCCGGAGTGTGTGGAGGAAGTTTTAGAGGTTTCAGATTTTATTGGAAGTACTTCAGAAATTATTGATTATGCCACAAAGTCTGAGAACAAAGAGTTTGTGATTGCCACGGAAACCGGCGTGTTTTATGAACTCCAGCAGAAAAATCCGGATAAGATATTTTATTCCGTGAAGGGAGATCAGATTTGTCCGGACATGAAAAAAATTACGGTAGACAATGTACTGAAGGCATTGGAAAATTTTGAGCCGGAAGTAGTGATGGATGACGATACCATCGAGAGGGCAAACGCGCCGTTGGTACAAATGTTGGAACTGGCAAAGTAAG
The DNA here is from genome assembly GCA_904420085.1 of uncultured Eubacterium sp. GTDB lineage: Bacteria > Bacillota > Clostridia > Lachnospirales > Lachnospiraceae > Eubacterium_G. The sequence continues at coordinate 30,570 of CAJFUA010000064.1, forward strand.
AGAAAATAACAGTTGCGTATCAGACCATAAGCAGACAGTTTGTGTTTGATACGGGAAATCGAGATAAATATGAAAACAGATATTATAATAGTGGGAAGCGGATGCGCAGGAATGTACTGTGCTCTCCATCTTCCGAAAGATAAAAATATACTCATTGTCACAAAAGATATTGTGGAGCACAGCGATTCCTATCTGGCGCAGGGCGGAATGTGCATGTTAAAGAATGAAGATGACTTCGACAGTTATTTTTATGACACCATGAAAGCGGGACATTTTGAGAATGATACGGCAGCGGTAGAGACCATGATCAAATCATCTCCTGACGTGGTTAAAGATTTGTTAAGTTACGGCGTGGATTTTGCCAGAGATGAAGATGGAAATCTGGCATTTACAAAAGAAGGCGCCCATGCCAGAAACCGTATATTGTACCACAAAGATATTACGGGAAAAGAAATTACCAGTCATATTTATGAAGAAGTGAAGAAGCAACCGAATATCGTGATAAAGGAACATTGGACCATGGTTGACATAATCTGTAGTCAAAACGAATGTTGTGGTATCGTCGTGCAAAAGGACAATGGAAAACTTGACAGTATTTTGGCGGACTATACCGTATTAGCCAGCGGAGGAATCGGCGGAATTTACAGATATTCTACCAATTACAGACATCTGACCGGTGATGCGGTGGCACTGGCCATCCGGCATGGCGTGGAATTGAAGGACATTGACTATGTACAGATACATCCCACCACCTTTTATTCAGAAAAAGAGGAAGACAGAAGTTTTCTGATTTCCGAGTCGGTGCGGGGAGAAGGAGCCCAACTGTTTGATAAAAACAGGCAGAGGTTTACCGATGAACTTCTTCCAAGAGATATTCTCACCCATAACATTAAAAAACAGATGAAGAAAGACGGCACCAGCCATGTATGGCTGTCCATGCGACCGATAGAACAGGAACAGTTGGATTTACATTTTCCAAACATTGTAAAACACTGCAAAGAACATGGTTACAATGTGCCAAAGGAAATGATTCCCGTAGTTCCGGCACAGCATTATTTTATGGGAGGTATCAAAGTCAATCTTCAAAGTAAAACTTCCATGGAACGTTTATATGCCGTGGGAGAGACTGCATGTAACGGCGTGCATGGAAGAAACCGGCTGGCAAGCAATTCCCTGCTGGAAAGTATGGTTTTTGCAAAGAGAGCCGCAAAAGACATTGCAGAAGAGATACAGCAGGGTAAAAATCCGAAACATCAGGATACATACCAGATTGACTGGAAACAGTATGAAGATTTAAGCCGGTGGAACCGGGAGAACAGACAGTTCATTTTAGATAAAATAGAAGAAAATAAAAACGAAAGAATGACAGACAGGGAGGAGAAAGATGTTTGACCCAATCACATTAAAATTGACAGTAGACCCGCTGATAGAAAGCGCGCTGAAAGAAGATGTAACCAGTGAGGATGTAACTACCAACTCAGTAATGCCGGAAGGCTGTATGGGGCAGGTGGACTTAATCTGCAAAGAAGACGGCGTCATCTGCGGACTGCAGGTATTTTCAAGAGCCTTTGAGTTATTAGATGAAACGACAGAGATAAATTTGCTTGTAAAAGACGGCGACCATGTGAAAGCAGGGCAGCTGATGGGTACTGTGACAGGAGATATCCGGGTGCTTCTGGTAGGCGAGCGGACAGGGCTGAATTATTTACAGAGAATGAGCGGAATTGCCAGTTACACAAATTCCATTGCAAAGTTATTGGAAGGCACAAAAATAAAATTGCTGGATACAAGAAAGACTACGCCGAATAATCGGATTTTTGAAAAGTATGCCGTGAGAGTGGGGGGCGGAAACAATCACAGATATAATCTGACAGACGGCGTTCTGTTAAAAGACAATCATATCGGAGCAGCCGGTGGGGTAAAGAATGCCATTGCCATGGCGAAAGAATATGCACCTTTTGTGAGAAAAATCGAGGTGGAAGTAGAAAACCTGGAAATGGTGAAAGAGGCAGTGGAGGCAGGAGCTGACATAATTATGCTTGATAACATGCCTCATGACGTGATGAAAGAGGCAGTGGAAATCATTGCAGGAAGAGCAGAAATTGAAATTTCAGGAAATGTGACAAAAGAGAACATATCAAAACTGGCAGATTTAGGAGTGGATTATATTTCCAGTGGCGCACTGACCCATTCTTCGCCGATTATGGATATATCACTGAAAAATCTGCATAGAATTTAAAACCTTTTAGGAGGAATCAATGAGCGGAGAAAAGAGAAGGGAGAATTTGCTGAAAATTTTGCAGGCGAGTGGGGAACCTGTGTCCGGAACAAAGCTGGCAGAAAAATTTCAGGTCAGCAGGCAGGTGGTGGTGCAGGATATCGCCTTACTTCGTGCGGCAAACCATGATATCGTTTCTACCCATAAGGGCTATGTACTGCAGGATAAAAAATATATTTCCCGTGTGTTTAAAGTAAAACACAGTGTAGAGAAAATGCTGGAGGAATTGAATCTGATTGTAGACTGTGGCGGAAAGGTAGAGGATGTATTTGTCTATCATAAACTTTACAATGTAGTACGGGTCCCTATGAACATCAGGTCCAGAATGGATGCAAAAAAATATGTGGATAGTATTCAGGGAGGCGTTTCCGTTCCACTGGAACAGATTACGTCGGAATATCATTACCACACGATAACTGCCGACTCCGAGGAAACCTTGGATATCATACAGCAGGAATTACAGGAAAAGGGATATCTGGCGGCGCTGCGGGATTATGAGCCGGTGGACTTCTGGGGAGATGAGACAGATTAAGGAGAAGTTTTTTACACCAATGGGAGAAAATATGATATATTAATAGGGTAAACATAGGACGGATTCAAAAGGAGGAATTATGAAAAAAATTTTATCAGTTATGCTGTCATTAGTCATGGTGATGGCGCTGTTCACAGGATGTGGAGAGAAGGAAGAGAGCAGTTCATTCTTTAAAGAAGCGGCAAAGTTACAGGATATTCAGACAGGAACTTCCGAAATGGAGTTTGCGATGAATTTAAAGGGAAAAGAAGTGACAGAGGACACGGATATTCCTGCCATATTAAAGAATGGTGACACAGTAGCATTTAAGATTAAGGTGGAGTCCACCGCAGAATCACAGACAAAATCAGCAGTCAAAATATCTGCACAGTATGGTACAAATGATTATGCAGAGCTGACTACATTAGTTTTTGACGGTGAGAAGTTGTATCTGGGCGTTGCTTCCATTGTGGACTTTATCAGATCAATTGATGAAAGTGTGGTGGCAGAACTGGAGTCAGGTTTATCACAGATGGGTATCAGTGATTACATATCCATTGATGTAAAACAGTTATGTGAAGCATCCAATATTGAAATGCAGGATATGAGTAAGATAAATGAGGGAGCGCAGAATCTTACGAAAAGACTGTTCGAGAATCTTGAAAAATCATTTGCGGGCATTCAGGGAAAAGACGGAGATGATTATACATTGACCGTTGGCGCCGATAACGCGGAGAAAGTGGCAGACGCTTTGATTCAGTTCTGTGATGAAGGTTCCTTAAAGCAGACATATAATGATGCGATGGATTTGTATGTGGAAATGTTTGGTGCAGACACAGAAATGGGAAAACAGTTTGCAGAAATGAAAAATGACACATCGGAATTGGACAATGCCGTGCAGGAAATAAAGGATAAGAAAGAAGATATTGTGCAGGGATTAAAAGATTCCAAAATCAATGCAGTTGCGAAAATAAATATTTCAGGTGATGAAGGCAGCAGAGTGGGAAATCTTTCCATTGATACGGGAGAAATAAAAGATGATGATACCACAGGAAGAATCACTGTTACATCGGAAGTGAAAGAAGGAGAAGTTTCGATTCAAGAAATGATTCCGACAGAAGGGGTAGTAGATCTGACTGCCATGCTGACAGCAATGATGAATCAGACAGGTGCAGGACTTTCAGGATATGGAGATACAGCACTGTACTAAGAAATAAACATAAAAAGAACCAGTCCCTGTAAGTCAGATTTAGGTCTGACTTACAGGGGCAGTTTTGTAAATGATAGTGAAGAATAATCATTTTTTTAATCAGCAATTTTATTAAATTCATAAATAAAAAATAAATTTAAAAAGCACCTT